>DATKYV010000058.1:0-5858 GCA_035528275.1 Terriglobia bacterium
TCAAGGTGGACCACAACTTCTCGGAGATCAGCCGGCTTTCGAGCTCGTTTATCTGGACCGAGCGGCCGCGCATCCTGGTGGACCAGGGCGGGATTTGGGACCCCAGCGCTCCCCTTGATGGCGGCGGGCCCCTGGCCAACTCGCGAAAGCAGGAGGTCACGAGCCGGGCGTTCCGCTTGAGCCACACCTATTCTTTCAGCCCGACCGTCCTGAACTTCCTGGGCCTGACATACGGCCGATACCGAAACCCCAGCCAGTCAATCGCCGCCACGCTCAATGACTGGCCGGCCGCGATCGGCTTGGGTGAATCCGGGGCCAGCAACTTCCCGGAGATCAACTTTGGAGACGATACCAGGGTCAATGGTGTTTGGACGGATCCAATCGGAGCGCACTGGTCCGACTACTATGTCTCCAACCGCTATATCATCGAGGACTCGCTGACCTGGATCAAAGGCCGCCACACGCTGAAATTCGGCGGCATGGTCAGCAAACTCGACCTGAGTAGCCACGCGTCGACGCCCTATCTTCACTTCGACTTCACGAATAGCCAGACAGGCGCTCCCGGCCAGCCGTACGCGAACCAAGTGGGGCTCGGGTTTGCCAGTTTCCTGTTGGGGGACGTACAGAGTGCCAGCCAGCAGACGCCTTGGGACCTCTACGGGCGGCGTGCTGTATGGGCCCTCTTTGCTCAGGACGATTTCAAGGTGAACAGCAAGTTGACGCTGACTATGGACCTGCGCTTCGACCAGACTCGTCCGCTCACCGAGAAGTACGGCAGTTGGGCCAACTTCGACACGCAGGCCGTCAGCCAGTCGTTTGGCGTCCCCGGTACGCTGCTTTTTGCCAACAGCGGCAAGGACTCCTTCGAGGGCAAGCCTGACTGGAAGGCGTTCGGCCCGCACGTTGGCGTGGCATACCAGATCGCCGACCGCGTGGTGTTCCGAGGGGCATACGGGCTGTTCTATTCACCCATCGGAATGAATTACTGGGCCGGTGTCCCCTACGGCTTTGCGCCGGGCTCCCGGGGTACGAATCGTGTCTTGGCCACGCAAGATCTCTCACCAGCTTTCAACTGGGATAATGGTTACCCCGGTGTCTTCGAGCCGGGCTCGAAGGACCCGGACTTCGCCCAGTGGGGAGAGGTCAGTGTCAACCCTCACTCTCTTGAAGCGGGTTACACGCATCAGTGGACCTTCGGCACGGAGTTCGAGTTGGCCAAGGACCTGCGCCTCGATGTGACTTACATGGGCAACATCGGACGACGTCTGCAAAGCGGCTACCTCCAACGAAACGGCATGGACAAGGCCGCCTTGGGCCAGTTACTAAACGCGGGGCAAGAGTGGAACGCGGTCTACGACGAGGCTTCGGCCGCGGCTGCGGGCGTTCCGTATCCCTATCCTGGTTTTGCTTCTTACGCATTTGCGGCGCTTACGGAATTCCCGCAGGTGTGGCAAAACTGGGTCTGGGGTGGTCCGATTTTCTTCGTGGGATCGCCCCTCGGGAAGTCCGATTACAACTCCTTCCAGGCGGCTTTGACCAAGCGGGCGGGATCGGTGAATACCCAATTCAGCTACACCCTGGCCCGGGCTCGCGGAAACGTCCAAGGTGGTTTGGGCGGATTCCTCGAGACCTGGTGGTCGGGCCCGCTCCAGGACGTCACTCCGGACCGATTGGACCAGGAAGCGAAAGCCCCTCTCGAATACGACCAAACGCACGTGTTCAAAGGGTACGTTACCTGGGAGCTGCCCTTCGGCACGGGTAAACGTTACGGGTCAGCGATGGGCCGGGTGGCGAACGGCTTCGTCGGTGGTTGGACGCTCAGTTCCGCTTTCTACTATCGCACCGGGTTCCCCATGAGTGTTAATTCCAGCCACTGGTATCCCGGATGGAGCGACAGCGCGCCGATTTACGCGGCTTGGGACGCCAACGGGGACTACAGCCGGCAGTTTAACGGGAGCAGTTTCAATTACGCCGATCCCGCCGCTGCGAGCAATACGTTCTTCAGTCCCAGTCTGTTCTCCAATCCGCCTTATGGGGGCTTCAGCAGTGACGTTCTCTACCGCTCCGACTTCCGTGGGTTCGGTTGGTCGAATGAAGACGTCATGCTTATGAAAAACTTCCGCTTCGGCCCGGAGGACCGCTTCCGGTTGCAGTTCCGGGTCGAGTTGTACAACATCTTCAATCGGCACCACTTCGCCAACCCAGACAACAACATCAACTCGGGAACTTTCGGTCGTGTCATCAACGTGACCGGCTCGCCTCGTGAAGGACAGATCGGGGCGCGCTTCGAGTGGTAAGCAAGTGTCGGATTGACTGATTCACGGGCAGTCCGTCAGTTGACGGACTGCCCGGTTTTTTTCTGTCGCTAGACTCTCCTGCGGGCGACCTGCTTCCGCTCCCCTCTGGAGGTTCCTTACCCATGAGAATTCATTCACGATTTCGCTCGGCATCGGTAAGATTTTGGTTTCTCATTCTTCTCCTCGCCGGTTTGGCGCTTCCTGCTCAGGGGGCACGGTACTACCTGGATTCGATCGCTGGTGATGACGCCGCTTCAGGTTTGTCGTCAGACCGGGCTTGGAAGTCACTCACCAAGGTCAACGGCGCAACATTCCAGCCCGGGGACGAAATACTGCTCAAGCGCGGTGGGCGCTGGCAGGGGACGCTCCACCCGCTCGGCTCCGGCACCGCGGAGAATCCCATCCGCCTGGGGGCGTACGGCGAAGGTCCGCGGCCGATGATCGACGGCGGCGCGGGTCCTGCGGTGCTTATCCACAATCAAGACGCCTGGGTGATCGAGGGACTGGAGGTGACCAACAACAAGGACTCGAACGAGGACGCGCTCAAAGTCTGGGCCGATCCCCGGCGGCCGCACTATCATTTTATTCGCATCCGCGACTGCGTAGCGCACGGCGCCGGCCGCTCGGGCATTCATGTGGGGGAAGGGACGTACGGGAACTACGATGACGTGGTCATCGAGGACTGCGTTTCCTTCAACAATCAGGACAGTGGCATCTTCATTCAGGGGAAGGACTACGCCGAGGTCCGCGACCTCGCCATTCGGCGCTCCGTGGCCTACGGCAACGGCTGGGACGGCATCAAGATCTACAGCGGTCGCGACGGCGTCATCGAGTACTGCACCGCTTATCGCAACGGCTGGAAGCATGATGCGCGCGTGGGCATCTGGTGCTGGAACTCCGAGAACATCCTCATCCAATACTGCGAGTCGTACGAAAACGTCACACCGGGCGTTCACGACGGCGGCGGGTTTGACATCGACTGGTCTTGCTCGCGGTGCGTCATCCAGTATTGCTACTCGCACGATAACGATGGCGCCGGATACCTCTTCATGGGCAGCGGGCGCGGCTTCACCACCCGCTCCGTGGTGCGCTTCAATATTTCTCAAAACGATGGGCGCAAGAACGATTACGGCGGCATCCTCTGCTATGGGACGCTGCAGGATTCCGACGTCCACAACAACGTTTTCTTCTACAAAGGGACCGAAGAGGGAGCCGCCATTCATTTTCGCGGCGACAAGGAATCCGGTTTCCCGAGCAATGTAAGGGTTTTCAACAACATTGTGATTGCGGAGGAAGGCCGAGCCGTCTTGCGAATCGTTCCCGAGGCCGCCGCGCAAAACAACACGCTCGATTTCAACAATTACTTCTCACCCTCGAATCCGAGATGGATCTGGGGCGAAAAGGAGCTCGCCAACCTCGACGCCTTGCGAAAAGCCACCGCGCAGGAAGCTCACGGGTTTGTGGCCGACCCGCGACTGAAAGCCGCGGGCAAGGCAGGGCAGGGAAGACTGCCGCTCGAGGAATATCGCCTGCTGCCCGATTCGCCATGCCTCCAGGCCGGCACCGAATACTCCCCCGACTACGGGACGCTCGATTACTGGGGCAAGGCGCTGCTCAACATCCTGCGGATGAACATCGGGCCGGAGCAGTGAAGCGCAGAAGCAAGGGCGGCTGTCGCGAACCACGGTGACGGACGTCGAAGAGGTTCTCCGCGTATACTATAGTTCCGGGGAAGGCGCGCTCCTTGTGTCTGCTGATGACCGCGCCAGATTTGAAAAGTGCGCATTGCTATTTCAACCTGCCTGCTTTTTCTGCTTGCCCACCCCGCCGTTTGCGTTCCCCAGGACGCCTTTGAGCGCGCCGAGGAGTTGTACAGGGCAGGAAGAATCTCGGAAGCCGAGACGCTCTACAGCCGTGTTGAGGCCTCCGATCCCGAATACCGGGAAGCCCTCACGCGCCTGGGCACGATCTATTACGCCACGGCGCGACCGGCGATGGCGGAGGAGCGCCTTCGCGCGGCGCTTCAACTTCGGGAATCGGCGGATGTTCTAACCTTGCTCGCGGGAGCCCAGTTCAATCAGGAAAAATTCCACGAAGCGTACAAGTCGGCGAAGCGGGCGCTCACTCTCGATCCCAAACACACGAAGGCCTACACGGCGCTGGGCATGATCTATACGGCGCTCAAGAACTGGCCGGACGCCGATGCCGCTTATCAGGAGGCGTTGCGTCTGGAACCGAAGGATTCCAGCACCTGGTATCTCCAGGGCCGATCTTATTTCCTGCGCAATGAATTCGTCAAAGCCAGGGAGGCATTCGAATCCGCTTTGAAGCTCAATCCGCAAAGTATCCGCGTTTACGAAAACCTGGCGCTGGCGCTGGACCTGTTGGGCGATCTGAAAGCTGCGCAAAAGGTGTTTGAGGACGGAATACGCGAAAACCGGAAGCGCACGGAGCCGGAAGGGCGCATCTACGTCGCCTATGGAGATTTTCTGTTCAAACAGGACCGCCTGGAAGAGAGCCGCCTCGAGCTCGAGGAAGCCGTGCGTGTCGAGCCGGACAATTCCGAAGCGCACTACGAGCTGAGCAAAACTCTCTTCGCCTTGAAGAAACTAAAGGAAGCGGCTTCGGAAGCCGAGACCGCGCTTCGCGTCGGCAAACCCGATTATCGCGTGCACTTCCTTCTTTCGCGGATTTATACGGCCCTGGGTGACGAACAGGCAGCCTCGCGACACGCTGACCAGGCGGCAAAGCTCGCTGACGCCGCGCAAACTTCGGCTCACTAAGCTTTGGCGAGCGCCAGGAAAGCGTTAGCGCGTGTGTGAAGCGGGTTCCACAACGGTGAGGATCTGATCGGCGGAAATGTCGGTAAGCTCCTGCCGGACACCGCTCGGCCAGAGGATTTCGAGCTTTTTGACGGCCGTGTCTTTTCCCAGACCGAAATGAACGCGGCGATCGCTGGAGCTGGCATAGCCGACGCTGGTGGTGACTTGGTTATATTGCACGCCGCTTTCAGATTCCAACCTGAGGCGCGCGCCAATACCGTCGCGATTGCTGAGCCTGCCTACCGTCTTCACCATCAACCAGTGATGGCCGGTCGAGGAAACGTTGCGGAAGACCTCGGCCGGTGAGTCGAACCGGGAGACGACGACGTCCACCCTTCCATCATTATCGAGGTCGCCGAAGGCCGCGCCACGGTGCGCAGCGGCCACTTGAAAATCCTCCCCCGCGGTGTCCGAGACATTTGCAAAACCGCTGCCCAGGTTTGCGTAGACCGCATTTCTCTGCTTGAACGGAACGTTCAATTCCATTTCCACCCGATCATTGACGTGAGAGTTCGAAGAGAAGAGGTCCTTCCACCCGTCATTATTCAGGTCGAAGATGCCGTTGCTCCAGCCGCTGGTAAAGATGCTCAGGCGGCCCAGGAGGCTGCGGTGGGTGAAGTCATCAAAGATCCCTCCGCCTTCGTTGTGGAAGTAGCTGAACATCTCGTTGGAAATGGCGGTGACGAAGAGGTCTGGCAGGCCGTCGTTGTCGACATCGCGGAAATCCGCGCCCATGTAA
>DATKYV010000059.1:0-3310 GCA_035528275.1 Terriglobia bacterium
CGATCCGTACAAGCTCCCATCGAAGTCCGAATACACTTCTTCGACTTCGAATCCCGAACGCGCCAATAGATGTTCAGCCTCGAACCGGAAGACGTATCGCATCGAGAAGCGTTGCGTAAACCGCTCCTTCCGCCCATCGGAATGCGTCACATCATAGAGCATTTCGCTTTCCTGAGTCTGCTTGAACAGGTCGCGCGAAACGACCCGATGATGCCGCTGCACCCTCCGGCCATCCGGCATGGTGAATTCCGGTTCGTCCATCAATTCATCGAAACTCTTCTCGCCGGTCAAATGGGGCAGCGAGGGATTGAAGATGTCAAAGACCAATTTCCCGCCCGGCAGCAGGTGCCGATGGATCACGCTCAAGCAAGAGAGTTGGTCCTCAACCGTCAGCAAATGCTGGAAGGGCCGAAAAGGAATCGTCACCAGGCAAAACCGCTGGCCAAGGTCGAACTTCGTCATGCCACCCTCGACCAGCCGGGCTTTGGACTGGACTTCTATTGGCTGGCGCGAGAGTTTCTGGCGGCAAACCGAAAGCATCGCAGACGACGAGTCAAGTCCCACTGCCTCGATGCCCGCGCGCGCCGTGGGAATCAGGATGCGGCCCGTTCCGCAGCCGATCTCAAGGACTGGCCCGCCTGATGCCCGCGCCTGCCGCACGTAGAAATCCAGATCCTGCCGGTCGCGATAAGTCGGGATACGATCGCAGAACTCCGCGACGAAGGGAAAGCCGTCGTACCCGCCCGAGGAGTTCATGGCGTTTTCCTCAGCAAAGCTCTATCTCGCCCTTGGCGCCGCTCGACTATCGAGCGGATGCTTGGTTCGTCTTTTCCTGACCCTCCACGTACAAGGAAGATCCTAATCACGGCGCCCGTAGACGTACACTCCCCCGAACCGCACGCGCACGGTGACTTCCTGCTCGCCCTGGGGATTCCAGAATTCAACCTTGCGACCGAAGCCCGCGCCGTCCTCGCCGTGGATGTTGCTCTGCACGTAGCCGAGGAAAGTGCTGGCATTGAGCGAGCGCACGCGCCAGAGCGACGGAAGGTTGACCTCCACGTTGCCGTACCCGACGCGAATTTCCTGGCGCCCATCGACCCCGCGGATCCGCACATCTCCGTCCGTACATTTGAGTACGAGCGTCGCCTGGGAGGGTATCCGAATGCGATAGTTCACCGAAAGCTTTGTGGCTCCGCGGAACAGTCTCCAGGGCCTTCGGGGCGGGAAAATGGTCTTGAGCTGGACCTCCTCGTCGTTGGCGGTCAGTTCAATCTTGATCCGTTCAAAGCGCCGCGCGGCCTTTTTCTCGGAGCCGGCGCGAACCAGTTTCTCCGCCTCAATCTCCACCCGCGACTCGTCCCAACCTTCAACCGTCACGTCCCCGACCCGTGTATCCACCAGGACCGTGCCGCGAGGAAACATCTGCGCCGAATAATGGGAAACCTGGCTGAACTCCTCGGCCCGAACCGCGAGAGGGCCAAAGAGAGCACCAAGGATACAGAGACTTGAGAAAAACGCTCTTGATCTCATCAACTCGCCTTCAAGCATCGAATGCGCCGGCCCGTTCTGGATGAAGCTCGGCCCTCCTGCAGGGCTTCAGACCTCGCTCAACTGTTTCATCCTTATCTGCTGCTCTCTGCGTTCTGTGACTCCAAGGCTCTCTGAAACGGTCGGTTCTCGACAAGCCCCTTTCCTTCCTCGACCACCAGAATGTGGTCCGCAGGCGGCTTGCGAATAACGTCGGTTGTGCCGCTCGGCCACCGCAGTTCCAATTTCTCAATCTCCGTAGCGGTTCCCAGGCCGAAATGCACGCGCAGGTCACTGGAAGAGAGATAGCTCCCCCCGCTCCGGACCTCGTCGACTTGCGTAAGTCCGGGGGACACAGCCGTGATTCGGGTTCCAATTCCGTCTCGGTTGCTCCGCGTCCCCACGGTCTTGATGAGGATTGAATGGTTCGGGTTCTTGCGCTCGCGCCGCAGCAGGTCGGGAGAATCGTTCATATTGCTGACCATTATTTCCAGGTCGCCGTCGTTGTCGTAATCCGCCGTCGCCAGTCCCCGGCTCACCTTTTCGAGGGCAAACCCCGGCCCGGCGCTCGGTCCCATCTCTTCAAACTTTCCGTCGCGCCGGTTGTGGAACAGGAGATTCCGCTCAGCGTAGGTGATGCCGGTCTTATAGAGGTCCATCTGCGGAAAGGTCTGGCCGTTCGCCAGCATGATGTCTTTCCATCCGTCGTTGTCGAAATCCAGAAACTTGGCGCCAAAGGTGGTGAAGAGCCAACTGGCGTCGCCGAGCCCGGCAGGATAAGGAACGTCGCTGAAACTACCGTCGCCATTATAGTGGTAGAGATTGTTGGTGTCGTCGGAGAAGTTTCCTTTCACCAGGTCGAGCCAGCCGTCGTTGTCGTAGTCTCCGAAGTCGGTTCCCATGCCCGCCTGTTCCTGGCCCTCGCCGCTATAGGCGACGCCCGCCTCGACGCCCACGTCGGCAAACGTCCCGTCGCCCTTGTTGCGGTAGAGCGCGCTGGGAGTGGAATCGTTGGCCACGTAAATATCCAGCCGACCGTCGCGGTCGTAGTCACCCATGACTACGCCGAGACCGTAATAGGCGTTGCGGTCGATCCCCGCCTTTTCCGTCACGTCCTCGAAGGTTCCGTCGCCGCGGTTGCGGAACAAGATATCGCGCCCTCCGGGAAGTCCGCGCGGGCCGCAGAACGTGGCGATGCCGCGATAGGTGCAGTTCGGGGCGCTGCCCGGCTCGCCCAGCTTTTCGATATCCACGTCCACGTAGTTGGCGACGTAAAGATCAAGGGTGCCGTCGTTGTCGATGTCACCGAACGCGCAGCCCATCCCCCAGCCGCGGCCGCGGACGCCGACCTTGTCCGTCACGTCCGCGAAGGTCCCGTCGCCATTGTTCCGGTACAGGGTGTTTCCGCCGTAGTAGGTGACGTACAGATCGTCGTTGCCGTCGTTGTCGTAGTCGCCGACGCAGACGCCCATCCCCCAGCCAGTTCGTGTGAGACCGGAGCCGGCGGAAACGTCCGCGAAGGTTCCATCTCCATTGTTTCGATACATGCGCGAAGGGGGACTGTCGCCGCGCCGCCAGTGCTCGAACGTGGAACCGCTCACCAGGAACAGGTCCGGAAAGCCGTCGTTATCGTAGTCAATCCAGGCGATCCCACCGCCGCCTTTGGCCTCAATGATGAAGCGTTTTTCCGGCCCGCCGCTGGTGAGAGTGAAACGAATGCCCGCTTGTCTCGACACCTCAACAAACTGATCGGCTGGCGCGGCATTGGTGGAATCCGCTCGCA
>DATKYV010000060.1:0-19903 GCA_035528275.1 Terriglobia bacterium
TGCGACGGGGAGCTCGACGGGCGCCCGGGCGAGCTCACCATCCGCCGCTACCGCCGCTTCGGCGCGGGTGGCGCCAAGCTCATCTGGTTTGAGGCCTGCGCTGTGGCCCCCGAGGGCCGCGCCAATCCGCGCCAGCTTTGGCTTCATCCCGGCTCGGCGGCCGCCATCGGCAGTATGCTCGAAGAATGCCGCCGCGCCCACGAACGGCAATTCGGTTCGCGCCAGGATTTGGTTTGCGTTCTCCAGTGTACCCACTCGGGAAGGTACAGCAAGCCGAAGCCGACGGTGGCATACCAACATCCGGTCCTCGACAAATTCCCCTACCTGAACAAGTCGGACCTGCCACCTCGCGATGCTCCGTGGGATGTCGCCAGCGACGAATATCTGGAAGCTTTGGAAGACCGCTACGTGGAGGCGGCGGCGCTGGCGCGAGAGATCGGGTTCGACGGCATCGACTTGAAGATGACCCACGGATACCTGCTCATGGAGCTTCTGAGCGCGCGCACGCGGCCGGGCCCCTACGGCGGCGCGCTCGAGAATCGCACCCGGCTTCCCCTAAATGTTCTGCGCAAGATTCGCGAGCGCGTCGGCAACGGCTTCCTGCTCGCCGCCCGCCTGGGCGTCTATGACGGCGTTCCTTACGCGGTCTCAGCGGAGGATGAGCTGGGAATTCCCCGACCCCACAGCACACCCTATTCGTGGGGCTTCGGCGTCAATCCTCAAAACCCTTTTGAGCCCGACCTCGAAGAGCCGATCAAATTCATCGGCTGGTTGAAGGACGCCGGGCTCAAGCTCCTGAACGTTTCGATGGGGAACCCGTACGTCAACCCGCACATTGGGCGTCCCCACGAAAAGCCCAACGAGGGAGCTTATGAGACGCCCGAACATCCGCTGGTGGGCGTCGAACGCCATTTCTCCGCCACGGCAAGAATCCAGCAGGCTTATCCTGACCTGCCCGTCGTGGGGACGGGCTACACGTGGCTTCAACACTTCCTCATCAACGCGGCGGCGGCCAACATCAAGCTGGGCCGCGTGACACTCGCCGGAGTGGGACGCATGGCGCTCGCCTATCCGGACTTTGCCCGCGACGCCCTCTCCAAAGGCGAGCTCGATCCCTTGCGCACCTGCAAAACTCTTTCGTTTTGCACCTACCTGATGCGCCAGAAGGACCATCCGCTCGGTCAATTTCCCACTGGCTGTCCGCCGTTCGATAAGGAAGGGTACGGGGAAGTGATGAAGCAGGCGCGGGCGGCGGCCCGCGGAAAATAGAAAGCGGAAGCCGGCAGGCGGAAAGCGGAAAGCAGAAAGCAGAAAGCAGAAAGCAGAAAGCAACTACCGGTCGATGTCGCCGACGGTGAGGACTCATGCTTAGCCGCCGGCTGGATCAAGGGGAAAACTCCTGCAATCCGAGGTTGGCAAGTGGCAACTGACGACTGGCAACAAACAACTGACGACTTCTACCGCGTCAAGACGGCGAAAAGGCCGAGCACCAGTCCGACGAGCCAGGCGACGGCAATCGCCGCTCCCAGCGCGGGGCCCGCGGCGAGAAAGAAGATGGTTACGAACTCTTCCAGGGCTCCGGAGATGGCCTGCTTCTTCACCTCGGCCTCCGCGACAGGCTGAAATGGCAAGGCTAGTACTTAGTGACATGGTTTCGCGTCAAATCGAAGTTAATGAAAATTAGACACTTGCGCTCCCAGGAAGCTACGCGGATTTAAGTCACCAAGTACTAGTGCGGGCGTTCGCCCTGCCGACCTCTGCCTTCCGCAAGGTTACCACTCTCCCCGCCAAAATACTTCTGCTTCCAATCGCCCGATCTGATTCGATCCCTACCTCCGGTCGGCGGGAGGGCCGGGCTTCCGCTGCTAGCCCTCATAGCCCGGAGGCGCCACGAATCCGCCCACCACGTCTGCCATCAATCCGGCGATGTGCACGGGGGTGGCGTCTTCGAGGTACGGCCCCATGATTTGGATTCCCACCGGCAAGCCATCCTTCGTGCGGCCCGCCGGAGCGACGGCCGCCGGGTTGCCGGTCAGGGTGGCAATCGAGATCCACCGCAGCATGTCACCATAGAACCGCTTGCCTTGGGACGTCGTCACCGTCCTTTCGAAGAATGTCCCCTTGTGGTCGTGAGGGAAGGCCGGGACGATGTTCTCGGGCAGAAGGAAAGCGTCGTGCGCCTTGAAGTAGTCCTGCCAGAGGGCGCGCGCCTTGAGCCTCTGCTCGCTTTGCCCGAGCCATTCTCGGTGGGAAATCTCGCGCCCGCGGAGCCACATCCGGGCGTAGTAACCCCAGGGGCTATCCACGGACTCGCGCAAGACCATGAGTTCTTCTTCCTTGGTCGTCAGCCCCAGCAGCGCCGAAAGGAGGAGGATGTAATTGTCGAAGATCTCTTGCGGCTTGCAGCCTGCCGGCCAGCCCTCCTCGAGCCGCACACCTTTGGCGCGCAGGGCATCCACCGCGCGAGCGAGGATGTCTTTGACTTCGGGGGTCACGGGGCAGAACGGATCGTCGAGGACGTAACCAATCCGGTAGTCTCTAAGCCTCGACCCGCGCGGTGAAGGCAGGTGCCAACAGTAGGCCGTAGCTTCCTCGGATTCCGGGCCGGCGACGACTTCAAGTTCCAGGAGCAAGTCCTGGGCGCTGCGGGCCATGGGGCCGGCAACTGCCAGGTCTCTCAGGGCAAGGATCTGCCCGGGGAGAGGAGGGATGTGACCTTTCTCCGGCACGAGATTCAACGTTGGTTTCAGGCCGTAGATCCCGCAGAAGTGACAAGGGGTGCGGATGGAGCCGCCGATGTCGCTGCCCAATTCGAGGAATCCCAAGCCCGCGGCCAGCGCCGCGGCGCCGCCGCCTGTGGAGCCCCCCGGGGTTCGCGCCAAGTCCCAAGGATTGTTGGTCGTTCCCGCCACAGCGTTGAAGGATTGAAGGTCGCCGGCGAATTCCGGCATGTTGGTCTTGCCGATGATGACGGCGCCCGCCGCCTTGAGCCGGGCGACGGCCACGGCGTCCTCCGTGGGGATGTAGTTCTCGAGCATCTTCGATCCCGAAGTGGTCCTCACTCCGGCTGTGGGGAAAACGTCTTTGATCAAGATGGGCAGGCCGTGGAGCGGCCCCCGGACTTTGCCCGCGGCGAGAGCCTCATCGGCCTTCTTTGCCCGCTCCATCGCCTGGTCCTCGATCAGCGTGACGAAGGCGTTGATCTGGGGATTGAATTTCTTGATGCGCGCGTAGACATGCTCGGTAAGCTGGCGCGAAGAGATGGCGCCGGAACGAATCGCCCGCGCGGCTTCGCTCGCCGTGCCGAAGTTCGGATCGAAGTCGGGCGCAGCTGCCGAGGCAATTCTAGGGATTCGGTTGACAAACGGAACCGCCGCCGCAACGCCTGCCGCGGCCTTCAGAAACGCCCTGCGGGTCTTGGGGTGATGCATGGAAACCTCCCTGTCGTTCGACGACGAGAAGTTCGAGTGATTCACGACGAATGAGCGTCACCGTTCTCAGAATCCGCGCGCAGATCTATTTCCACGGCGGCTTTTCGGGGAGCAGCTTTTCGAACTCGGCGATGAGCGAAGCCTCGTAGTCGCCGGCGTAGGTCTTGTTAAAGAACCGGTCGGCGGCTTCGCGGTGGAACCGCTCCCAGGACTCCTCCTCGTGTCCCGGATTGACGGGGAAGAAGAGCGCGCCGTTAGCGCGGGCCGCGGCCAGATCGCCCGGCGCGTCGCCGATCATCAGCACGCAATCCTTTTCGTACTTCCCGCCCGCGGTGAGCTTCAAATGTTCCTTCTTGCTGCCCATCTCCTGCCCGGCGATGACGGCGGCGTATTTGGCGATACCGTGCTCCTGCCACTCGCGCTCCAGCGCTTCCCCGGGCGTGGCCGAAACGCAGATGATGTCGGCGTTCGCTGAAACCTTCTCGGCGCTCTCGCGGAAGAAGGGGAAGGGCGGAACGCCTTCCACCAAGTCGGCGATGGAGCGGTTGACCGCTTTGCTCCACTCGAGGGTCTGCTTGAGGATGGAGTCGCCGGTCTTCGCCACCTCGGCTTCGAGAGTGGGATTCCCCAGCGCCGCGCCGGAGTCGATCCAGGCTTGGAGGGTGGGGACCTCGGGGACCTTGACGCCCCGCCGCATGGGCTCGGGCCAATCGCGGAGCAGTTCAAAAGTTTTGGTGAGCGCCGGGAAGCGGTTAATCCCCCGCCACTTTGAGTAGAGGTTGACGAACTCGGCGGCCGCCCGCGCGTACTTGGAAATCGCCTGTAACTTCCAGTGTTTGATGATGTTAGGGATGAAACACTCCTTGTGCTTGATCTCCATGCTGTCAAATACGCAGCCGTCCGAATCGATTCCGACGAAGAAGGCGTGGCGGGGTTTGAAGGCGAGCAGTTTATCCTTTGGGGAAGATGGCATAAGGTTGCACCTCCGGGCGAATTGACCGAGGAAGTCCCGCCGGTCCGCGAACAAGCCTTGCATCTTAGCGCACTTGGGACTCCGGCGGGGTGTTTTCGCGCCCAATTTTTGGCGGCGAGAGGGGTCATTAAGGGTTGCTTTTGTTTATTCAGAGGACTATAGTGAAAATGGCGAACGCTTACAGTGGGCGAAAGCCCACTTTTTTGTTGGTAAGCTTTGCGTTGTATGCGCTGCCGGGCCGGGACGCGGCGGGCAGCAATCGCCAGGAGTATGGCTGCTGACCTGGAGAAAATTCGAGCCATCGCCGAGCGGGTCGCGGTATCCGAAAGCCTGTCGTTGGTGGATATCGAACTGAAGGGTGGGCGATCGAACCCGCTCCTTAGGGTTTATATCGACAAACCCGGGGGGGTATCGCACGCTGACTGCCAGCTCATCAGCGAACAGTTGAGCGCCATCCTGGATGTCGAGGATCCCTTCCCGGGCCGCTTCGTCCTTGAGGTTTCGTCGCCGGGGCTGGACCGGAAACTGGTCAAGCCCAGCGATTTTGCATACTTCGCGGGGCGGCGCGCCCGCCTGGTGCTGCGGGAGCCTGTGGACGAGGAAAGGGTTTTCGAGGGACGCCTGGCGGGATTCGAAGCCGGCCGCGTGCGGATTGACCTCGGCGAGCGCGGCATTACTGAATTCGACCTCACCAATATCTCGAAAGCCCGGTTGGTCGTGGAGTTGCAACGCTGAGGTTCGGTGAGTGCCCGGAGGCGCCGGTGATGGTCGGCGCGGGGCAAGTTCTTGGGGGTAGCTTTTGAGCACAAGCCTTCTTTATCAGACAATCGATCAGTTGAGCCGCGAGAAGGGGATCGATCCGCAGATCATCATCGCCGCGGTGGAGGACGCCATCCTGGTGGCGACGCGGAAGTATTACAAGACCACCGAGGACCTTCAGTCCCACTTCAACAACGAGACCGGCACCGTGGAAGTGTACGCCATCAAGAAGGTCGTGGAGGTGGTTGAGGATCCGGTTCACGAAATGGGCCTGGAAGAAGCTCAGAAGTACAACCCGGAGGCTGTTCTGGAGAGCGAAGTTCGCATCCCCAAGGCCACTGACGTCCTGGGGAGGATCGCGGCGCAGACAGCGAAGCAGGTGATCTTCCAGAAAGTCCGCGAGGCGGAACGCGACACCGTCTACGCGGAATACAGCCAGCGGATCAGCGAACTGGTGAATTGCACGGTGAAGCGGACGGAAGGGCCGGACATCATCGTGGACCTGGGGCGGACGGAAGCCCGCCTGCCACGCAAGGAGCAGTCGCGGCTGGAAAGCTATCAGATCGGCGAGCGTGTGCGCGCGGTGATCACGCTGGTGGACCGCGCGGCGCGCGGGCCCCAGGTCATCGTCTCACGCGCCGATGGGATGCTCGTGCAGCGGCTTTTCGAGATGGAAGTGCCGGAAATCTACGACGGCACGGTGGTGATCCGCACCATCGCCCGGGAGCCGGGCGAGCGCTCGAAGGTGGCTGTCTACTCGAAAGATCCCGACGTGGACTGCGTGGGCGCCTGTGTGGGCATGAAGGGGATGCGGGTGCAGTCCATCATCCGCGAGCTGCGCGGCGAGAAGATCGACATCATCGAATTCAACGAAGACACCGTCATCTTTGCCGCCAATGCCTTGAGCCCGGCCAAGATCAACCACGTCTCCATCGTCGACGTCGAGCAAAAGCACCTGGAAGTGATTGTGGACGATACGCAATTGTCATTGGCCATCGGCAAGAAAGGGCAGAACGTGCGCCTGGCGGCCAAGCTCCTGGGTTGGCGCATCGATATCAAGAGCGAAGAGGAGAAGCGGCAGGAGATCGAGTCGCAGATGGCCGCCATGGCTTTGCGCGGCGCGCCGATCGCCGCCCTGCAGGGCCTGGGTGACAAGACCCTGGACAAGTTGCGAGACCACGGAATAGAAACCGTGGAACAGTTGGCGCAGATGACGCCCGACGAGCTGACCCAGATTCAGGGCGTTGGTGAGAAGACCGTGGAACGCATTCGGCGCGTCGTGACCGATTACTTCGAGCAGAGTCGGGAAGAAGCAGAGGCAGCCGAAGAGGCCTCTGAGGCGGAAGCTCCTGTGGAGGAGACCGTTACCGAATCTGAGGCCGAAGACGCGGGAGAGGCTGCGGCCGAAATCGAGGAGGAAGGGGCGCTTGAGGCTGCCGGCGAAAGCGCAGAGCGCCCATCGCAGGCCGGCGAAGCGGCTCCGTCGTTTGCCGACGAAACCTCAGAGATGGAAACTGGAGTAAAGGAAGTCTCAGACGAAGAGGAGCAGCCCGCGGAGCTGGCGGACGCAGCGAGCGAGGCGGAAGGGCTTCCCGCCGAGGCCGGGGAGGGCGAACCGGCCGAAAATGAGCCCGCGGAGCCTACCAAGGAAGGAGAGACGAATTGAACTAAGCGGCGTTCCTTCGCGGACGGAGAGGGCAGTATCCCACGTGCAGCGAGATGGAAAGAGGGGTTAATGGGTAAGATTCGGGTCAACGATCTGGCGCGCGAGCTGGAAGTGAAAAGCAAGCTCATTCTCGAGTGTCTTCCCGAGCTAGGCTTCACGGAGAAGAAGTCGCACTCGAGTGCCCTAGACGACGAGATCGCCGACAAGGTGCGCGCCCACTTTAATGCAGCGGGCGGAGAGCAGAAAGCCGCTGAAGAAAAAGAGGAAGAGAAACCCGTCGAGGAGCCCGGCGCCGTCGCGACTGCCGAAGAGAAAGCCCCCCAGGAGGCCGCCCCCGCGGCGCCACGACGGCTGACGCGCACGATTGCAGAAATCAAGGCGGCAGCCCGCAAGACGGTGGCTCCCCGGGCGGCTCCCAAGCCTGCCGCGCGGAAAGTGCGTGCGGTCGAGCCTGCGGTGCCGGAAGTGGCGGCGGGGCCGAGCGTGCCTCCGGCACCTTCGCGCGCAACGTTTGCGCCTACCGCCCAACCCCCGAGGGAAAGGCTGGTGGAGGCTCCTCCTACCGCCACCGCCGCCGGTGAAGCGGCACCCGCATTAGGACCCAGGGAAGCCCCAAGCGGGAGGTCGCGCCGGGCGGGCCGCGCGACGCGGCGCGCCGACCCGGCGGCAAACCAGCCGATTTATCCGCCCGCTGTGAGCCCGCGGGGCGTTCCGCGCCCGCCATCCGGGAGACACGGCGGGCCACGCCCGATGCACCCCACAGCGGTGCGACCGTCGGCACGCGGAGCAGGCGTCACCGGAGCTCCCTCGGCGCGTCGCGGCCCGGCGCGGGGTGCCGCGGGGGCGCCCAGGCCCGCTCCGCCCAAACCCTTCATACCTGAAGAAGTTCCCATCACTCGCAAGATCATCATCAGCGAGGGCATCGCCATCAAGGAACTTTCCGAGAAGCTGGAGGTCCGCGCCAAGGACGTCATTAAGAGGCTTCTCGACAAGGGAATCTTCGCCACCATCAACCAAACGCTCGACAGCCAGACGGCGACGGAGGTGGCGCGCGGCTTTGGAGCCGAAACCGACGTCATCAGCTTCGAGGAAGAGGTGCTCCACGAAGTGGAAGAGGCGGACCGTCCCGAGGACCTCGAGCCTCGCGCGCCGGTGGTCACGGTGATGGGTCACGTCGACCACGGCAAGACTTCGCTTCTCGACGCCATACGCGAGACCAACGTCACCGCCCAGGAGGCGGGAGGCATCACCCAGCATATCGGCGCTTACCGGGTCGAGGCGCAGGGCCGGCCCATCGTCTTCCTCGATACGCCTGGCCACGAGGCGTTCACCATGATGCGCGCGCGGGGATCGAAGGTGACCGATGTGGTGGTGCTGGTGGTGGCGGCGGACGACGGCGTCATGCCGCAGACTCTGGAAGCGATTAACCACGCGCGGGCTGCCAAGGTCCCCATCGTCGTGGCCATCAACAAGATTGACAAGCCCGATGCCCAGCCGGAGCGCGTGAAGCGGCAGCTTTCCGACCACGGCCTGATGCCGGAAGATTGGGGCGGCGATACGGTCACCGTGGAAGTTTCGGCCAAGGAGCAAAAGAATCTGAACCTGCTGCTGGAAATGATCCTGCTGGTTGCCGACCTCCAGGGACTGAAAGCCAATCCCAAGCGTCCGGCGACGGGCACGGTGCTGGAAGCAAAGCTGGACCGCGGCCGCGGACCCGTGGCCGCGGTTTTGGTCCAGAACGGGAGGATGAGGGTCGGCGACGCGTTTATCGTCGGCTCAAATTACGGCAAGGTGCGCGCCATGCTCGACGACCGGGGGCGCACCTGCACGCAAGCTCTGCCTGCGACGCCCGTCGAGGTGCTCGGCCTCGAAGACGTGCCCCAGGCCGGCGACCGTTTCCAGGTGATCGAAGACACGGGCAAGGCGAGGCAGATCGCCCTGCATCGCCAGGCGAAGCTCCGCGAAGCGGCGCTGGCCAAGAGCGCGCGCTTGACCCTGGAGCAGTTGCACCAACAGCTTGCCGCCGGCGACGTCAAGGAATTGCCGTTGATCATCAAGGCGGACGTGCAGGGTTCAGTCGAGGTCCTTAACGACACGCTGAACAAGTTGAGCACGGAGAAAGTGAAGATCAAGGTCATCCACGCGGGGGTCGGCGCCATCACCGAGACCGACGTGCTGCTGGCTTCGGCTTCCAACGCCGTGATCGTGGGATTCAGCGTGCGGCCGGAACGCAAGGCCACGGAGCTCGCCCAGCTCGAGCAGGTGGATATCCGGCTGCACACGGTCATCTACAACGTCACCGACGAAATCAAGAAGGCGATGAAAGGGTTGCTCGCCGCCGTCATCAAAGAGACCACTTTGGGCCACGCCGAAGTGCGCGAAACCTTCCGCATCTCCAAAGTCGGAAGCATCGCCGGCTGCTACGTGCAGGAGGGCAAGCTCACTCGGGAGGCGAAGATCCGCCTGCTCCGTGACAGCGTGGTGATCTACGAGGGCCGCGTCCGCTCCTTGCGGCGTTTCAAAGACGACGTGCCGGAGGTCAAGGTCAACACCGAGTGCGGCGTGTCGTTGGAGAATTTTGCTGACGTCAAGGTGGGAGACGTCATCGAGGCTTACGTAACCGAGATAGTGACGGAGCCGGTGGCGGTCTGAGGCGGCCGTCAGGGGGCGACATGCCGGTCGGCGTCCTGACCCTCGAGATCGAGCTTCCTTACGCGCATTCCCTCAAGGAAAAGCGGGCGGTCCTGAGGAAGATTCGGGACAGGCTTCGCGCGCGTTTCAACGTGGCGATTGCGGAGCTGGACCATCAGGACGTCTGGCAGCACGCCACGCTGGGCGTGGTTTCCATATCGAACAGCCAGCCACTGCTCGACTCGGTCTTCCGCCAGGTTCTGGGAGAAGTGGAAAACATCCTCGGCCAGGACGTCGCCAACCCTACCCTCGAGTTTCTGGATTGAGCCGCCTTTTTGCGGAGTCATTGATACCCTGGGCCATGCCTATGACAGTCCCGGGTCGTCGGCAGGCGCGCCTGGCCGACCAAATTCGAAGTGAAGTCGCGGAAATGCTCGCCGGCGAGTTGAGCGACCCTCGCATCGGCTTCGCTACAGTAACCCGAGTGGAATTGACCGCCGACCTTCACCATGCCCGAGTCCTGGTTTCCGTGATGGGCGGCGAGGAGGACCAGCAGAAGACCTTTGAAGGGCTGTCCTCGGCGGCGGGCTACGTTCGCCGCGAAGTCGCCCGGCGGCTGGGTCTGCGCCGCGTCCCGGACCTGGTTTTCGTGCTCGACCACGGCGCTGAGGACGGCGTGAAGATTGAATCGTTGCTTCAGAAACTCAAGAACGATCAGTGACGGCAAGCCGAGAACCGCGGGCCCGGCGTCCGAGCCCGGTTTTTTCGCCGAGGAATATGCCAACCGTGGATCCACAATTTTCCGGAGTGCTGATCATCGACAAGGCGGCGGGAATGACCTCGCACGACGTCGTCGCCGTGGTGCGGCGAATTCTGGGAATTCGCCAGGTGGGCCATTTCGGAACCCTCGACCCTTTTGCCACCGGCGTGCTGCCCCTTTCGGTGGGTAAGGCCACCCGCTTCGCGCAGTTCTACCTCAAATCGCGAAAGGCCTACGAAGGCGCACTCCGCTTCGGCTTCTCCACAGACACGTACGATGCCACCGGCAAACCCGCCACCGAACCCGCCGCGGTGGAGTTGAATCCCCAGACTCTCGAGGCGGCCTTCCGCAGCTTCACGGGGCGCATCATGCAGACGCCTCCTCCGTTCTCGGCCAAGCGGGTGGGGGGGAAACGCGCCTACGAGTTGGCGCGCCGCCACCAGCCCGTCAAGTTGAAGCCCGTGGAAGTGGAGGTTTATGCGCTCGAGCTTCTGGGAGTCGAGGGAGACAGGGCGCGTTTCGCTGTCGAATGCTCGGGCGGAACCTACGTCCGCTCGCTGGCGCACGACATCGGCCAGCAGATGGGGTGCGGGGCTCACCTCGCCGGCCTGCGGCGCACCGCCGTGGCGGAATTCGACCAAAGCCGGGCGGTCACGTTGGAGCAGCTCGATGCTTCGACGCGTGAAGGGAAACTTGCGGACTTTCGCGTGCCGCTCGAAGCCCTTCTGCCGGATTGCCCCGAGCTGGTGGTGCGCGGGCGGGAAGAGAAGAGCGTCCGTCACGGCCAGATGTTTGAGCTGGCCCAGGCTCTGCGCCCCGGTCGCGGCACCATGCCGGGACGCTCTCCCGTGGTGAGCCTCCTCAAAATCCTCAACCCCGAGCACCGTCTGATTGCCGTTGCGCGCCACGTCTCGGGCGGGGTTTATCATCCCCACCTCGTTCTGATGTAACTCTCCTCTTTCAACAGATCCAGGATGGCTCTTGCGGCGTCGTGCGCAGCCCGAGGTCGCGCCCGGGCACGCGCGTTCCCGCGCAGCCGCTCCAACTCTTCATGATGGGTCAGCAGGCGCTCGATGAGGGGCGCGAGCTCCTCAGGACTCCTGACCCAGTGACCTACTTCCCATTTTTCGATGAGGTGACAGACTCGCCGCTCGTCGCCGGGTGGAGGATCAAATCCCAGGATCGGAAGGCCGGAGTTGAGCGCTTCCGTTACCGTGGTGCCCCCTGTTCTGCCCACCAGGAGGTCGGCGGCCGCCATCCATTCATGGAGGTTGTCCACCCAGCCGAGGACCCGCGTGCGGGGGTGATTGGCGGTCAGCGTGCGAACCTCCCTCGTCAGGCGCTGATGCCTCCGGGTGAGGAAGACCAACTGCAAGGGGTGCCTCACCTTGGTGATTTGCGTCACGATTGGCAAAGGCTTGCCAAAACTCAGCCCGCCGAAGATCACAAGGAGGACGGGGACATTCTCCTCGAGTTCGAGTTTCCTTCGAATTGCCGCCTTGTCCCGGAGCGAGCCGAATGCCGGGTCCACGGGCGCTCCGCAGGGCAGGTTTTTCTCCGCGGGGACGCCGGCGGCCAGGAGCTGGTCTACGACCTCACCGGGCGCCGCAGGAAACAGGTCCACTTCGGGCTGCCCCCAGGGCCGATCCATGTCCAGGCAGTCCACGCCCACCAGACGGAAGCGCCCCCGCGTTTGGCGCTTCATCAGGGCGGCGATTTCGCACAAGCCAACTTCCGTGGTGACGACCACGTCGGGGTCTTGCGCCTCGATGAATCGAAACAGGGGCGGCGCGCCCCGGCGATAAAGCCAAGCCGGGCCCGTGGATTCGCCGTGATGCTGGGCGTTCTCGATCCATCCCTACAGCGCCGGCCAATACCTGAAGGGGATCTCAAAGGAATTGTAGTAGGCGCGAAACCAGCGGGTGCAGTGCGCCAGGGCGTCGACAACCTCCACGCTGAAGGAGGGTTCGATTCCAAGCAACGCGTTGCGCAGGGCGTTCGAAATGCGGACGTGCGCCGAGCCGTGATGGACCGTCAGAATGAGAATCTTGGCCACGCTTGAGGAGCTTCCTCTCGCCGATGCGCTCGGCAGGAAGTGCGTTGTAGCGGAAGCGGTCTCGAACCGTAAATCGAATGTATGCGAGTCGAACCTCGACGCTTAACATTTGCTTCCCCGGCGAATAACATCGCCGACCGCATCGGGGGTGGTATGGATCTGTTGCTGTTTGGAGCGCGGATGGGAGTTGTGGGAGGGCTTATTCCCAGCCCCCTTCACCTGATTGCCTTGTCGCAGGTGGCGCTCAATCGCTGGGTGCGCGGCATCTTGATCCTGCTCGGGCCGCCCCTAATTGTGGATGGCGTGTTGCTCCTGGTGACCTTTCTATTCTATCAGTCCGTGCCCCAAAGCGTCGCCCGCGTCGCAGCTTATGTGGGTGGAGTGGTGCTGACGGCATTCGGTGTCTACTCGCTCATCGAGATGCGTCGAAGGACCAAGGAGGAGTTAGGACAGTCGTCAACCCTCACTTACGCGAGCGTCACCGTCGCCACGATGGCGCAGCTTGCGGCTCCCGGGACTTGGATTTATTGGCTCACCATCGCCGGGCCATTCTGGCCGAAGGACGCATCAAGGGCTACTGGCACGTCGTCCCGTTTTTCGCGGGAAGTGTTGTGGGATTCTATGGCGCGGCCATCTTTGCCGTGTGGCTCATGGCATGGGGCGCCGGCTTGCACACATACTTCAAGCATCACCTGTTTCTTGCCGCGAATGCTTTGCTGGTGGTCCTGGGCCTTTGGTATCTTGCCCGCGCCTACTTGATGGCCTGAACCCCCTCCGGCGGTCTGCCGCGATTTCCGCCCGGGGGCCGCCTGAGGGTCGAAAACTTCGATTCTAAACACGCCGAACATTCCGAAATAACGCCTATCCTTAACATTCTGCATTAAATTGTGATTAAATGACTTAATCGAGATGAAACCTATCTCTAATCCGTTTCATCTAAGAAATTGGATTGAGAATCGAAAGGTCTGCGGAACTCGGGGAGAATCGATGGAAGGGAAGCCAGGCAGGACCAAGAAATGGGGAACAAGAATTTCAAGGAGGAATACCATGCGAAAACTGGGGCTCTACAGTCTCATCGTGCTGCTGGCTCTAGCCGCCCAGACAGGTTTTGCCGCCACGCGCAATTCCGACGCGAAAACCACAGCGGCCATTCAGAGCCGGATCTATCACGCAAAGGTCTTCAACCACGGCCAGGTCCAGGTGGCCTTCGACCAGGGCGTCGCTACGCTGACCGGAACGGTGGACAACCTGGGCAGCAAGCTGGACGCCGAAAAGGCGGCGAGCAAGGTGCCGGGCGTTGTCAGCGTCGTCAACCACATCACCGTGAAGGCCGACGATTTTAGTGCGCAGCAAATGCTGGAACAGGCGCGCAAGAAGATCGTCACTTACTATGCCTACGGGATCTTCGACAACATCAACCTTGAAGCCCGCGGCAACAAACTCATCGTCAGCGGCCAGGTGAGCGAGCCGTTCAAGCGGACGGATATTGGCAACTTCCTGCCTCGCGTCAAGGGCGTGGCGGAAGTGGAGAACAACCTGGAGGTTTTGCCGCTGTCGACCTATGACGACAGCATCCGGCTTGCCGTGGCCCGGGCCATCTATGGTGACCCGTACTTCGTGTACTATACCGACCAGGCGGTTCCACCCATCCACATCATTGTGAAGAACGGGAACGTGACCCTGGAAGGTGTGGTGAACTCCAAGCTCGACCGCGCCAAGGCTGATGCCGTGGCGCGCTCGGCGGGGCTTTCACTTTCCTTTACCAACAACCTTCGAGTCGAGCGCTCGTGAACATCGGCCCTCATGGCGCTCCGGCCTGCGTCGCTCCACCGCGACGCAGGCTTTTTTTTCGCCCTCCCCACACCGAGCGACGCAATCGGGCGTTGAGCCCCTGCGCATGACGAGACACAGACGGCTCAAGCTCCGCCACGCCTCGAGAAGTCATTGACCTTTGAACACCGGTCTTGCTACATTCTGTTGTTTACACCCGGACCGTAACGTCCTTCCTGTGGGGCACGCCACCGGGTGACAGGCGCAGCGGCCGCGGGGGATTCATCCGAATTAATCTATCATCGAGAAGGAGAAATCATCAGACATGGCGAAGAAATCGAAAGGCACCATCGGGATTTTGACGGGGGGTGGTGATTGCCCGGGATTGAATGCGGTTATTCGAGCCGTCGTCCGCCGCGCGGAGATGCTGGGTTACAAAGTCGTGGGCATCAAGAACGGCTGGCAGGGGCTCGTCAAGGGTGTCGTTGAACCCCTGTCGCACTACTCCGTCTCGGGGATTCTTCCCCGCGGGGGAACGATTCTCGGTACCTCACGCACCAATCCGCTCAAGACGGAGGAGAGCAAGAAGAAACTGCTCGCCAACTTGAAGAAGCTGAAGATCGACTACATCATCGCCGTGGGAGGCGAGGACACGCTGGGTGTGGCGCGAAAGCTGGCCGCCGAAAAAATCAAAGTGGTGGGTGTTCCCAAGACCATCGACAATGACGTCGAAGGGACCGACCAGACCTTCGGGTTCGACACCGCCGTCTCCATTGTCACCGAGGCCATCGACCGGCTGCACTCCACAGCCGAGTCGCACCAGCGCGTGATGGTCGTGGAAGTGATGGGCCGGCATACCGGCTGGATCGCCATTGTGGGCGGCATTGCGGGAGGCGGGGACTGCATCTTGATCCCCGAGGAGCCCAAGACCATCGAGGAAATCTGCGAGATCGTCAAGAAGCGGCACGCGCGGGGCCGCCTTTTCTCCATCGTCGTGGTGGCCGAGGGATTTCAGCTTGCCGGAGCCGACCAGCTGGTGACCAAAGACCAGAGGCTCGACCAGTTTGGGCACGTCCACCTCGGCGGAATCGGCGAGGTCATCGGTAGCCAGATCGAGAAACTCACGGGCTTCGAAACCCGCGTCACCGTTCTGGGCCACATCCAGCGCGGTGGTTCGCCCACGGCGTTCGACCGCCTGCTGGGCACCCGCTACGGGGTGCGGGCTGTGGACCTGATTGAGCAGGGGAAATTCGGTCACATGGTGAGCCTGAGAGGCAGCACCATTACCAGCATCCACATGAGCAAGGCCATGCGCAAGCTCAAGTTCGTCGACCCCAATCTCATTGAGATCGCCAAGATCTTCTACGGTTAAGACCCGTTTCGGAAATCGTTTGGCTCGCTGGAAACTCGCCCCTTCCTCTGGGGGGAAGAGGACGCGGCTCGCCCTTTCTCATCCTTCCACTTGTTCATTCATCTTGCATTCTGGCAGTGAATTCAAACGCGGCGGGGCGGCGGCTTGGCGAAATCAATCGCTGGACGAAGCGACGGTGGTGCGCACGCCCCGGTGTACGATGGATTGGAGGTCAGCCCTGAAGGTGGGGACGGCCGAGTGCGGCAGGCAGGCCAGGAGGGCCCGGAAAGCCAGCAACGTCTCCTTCGAAACCAGGTCGAGATCGTGGAAGTAGAGGTCAAAGCGGGTCCAGAGTTCTGGAGGACGGTCCCCGGTTCGCTCGGCGTAGCGGTACGAGCGGCGGAATTCCCCACTCAAGGTCTCCACCGCCCGGCGCAAGACCCGGAGGTGCAACTGGAATCGCAGGCGGGACTGGAATACCAGTTGATCGAGCAGCTCGTGCATGCGCACGTAGTCGACCATCACGCGCGAGCGAAAGTGGCGCGCGCCCATGTTTCGCGTGGGCACGACGATCTTCGCCGAGGGGAGATGCTTGGTCATCTGACGCAAGAGCAGCGTGACGATTTCCGTCAGGCGGTCCCACTCCGAAACGGAAAGCCGCACCAGGCGCCAGGCAATCTCCGGATTGCCGGCGTCCCGCTCCTCGAAGGCGTCATTGAGCGAAATGCCGAGGATGGCGGACTGGGTTTCGATCTCCTGGACCACCGGTTGGTAAATCGCAGCTCGGTCCTCGCTGAGGGGGGGCAGGCGGCCCGGGGACTGCGGCCGGCGCTCGTCCAGCCGCAGAAGCCGGCGAAGCGCGATACCCACGCCACCCAGGATCAAAACCGCCATAAGCCACTTCATCGAGCGCTACTATAGGTAATCTTTATCGGCCTTTCAAGGACGAATCTTTAGAGTCCTCATACCATTCATAACTGGTTACTGCATTGATTGAGGCCATGCGCTCCCCCCGTCGGCTGAAACGCCGGCCTCGGGGTTCTCTCCTGACACGATGACCGTCCCCGGAACCCGTTACGCCGCGCTTCCTTGACACCGTTTTCGCCCAAAACCTATAATGCCATCCTTTGTACCCCGTGCAGCGCGACGGACTGTGAAGGGAGCGGAGCAATCTAAGTGTCCACGAGCGAGCCTGAAAACCTGATCCTGCAGCGCCAAAAAAAACTGCGGGCGATTGCCGACCTCGGCTTCGAACTCTACCCGCGCAAGTTTGCCTTCACTCACTCCCTTCCCAGGATTCTCGAGGAGTTCTCAAGCCGGACGACGGAAGAGCTCGCCGCGCAAAAGATTCCGGTGCGCATCGCCGGGCGGATGATGACGATTCGTCCCCACGGCAAGGCGGGATTCGCGCACCTGGCGGGTGGCGGGGTGCGGGTCCAGATCTACGTGCGGCTCGACGCCGTGGGCGAGCGCGACTTCGAGCTCTTCAAGCTGCTCGATCTCGGCGACCTGGTGGGAGCCGAGGGCTATCTTTTCCGCACCAAGACCGGCGAGCTCACCGTGCACGTCGAGCGGCTGCATTTTCTGGCCAAGGCGATGCTGCCCCTGCCCGAGAAATGGCACGGGTTGACCGACGTCGAAATCCGCTACCGGCAGCGCTACCTCGACCTGATGGTGAACGCCGAGGTGCGAACGCTTTTCGAGAAGCGCAGCCGCCTGATCCGCGCGCTCCGCGAGTTTCTCGACGCGGAAGGGTATCTCGAGGTCGAAACCCCCATGATGCAGCCCCTGGCGGGCGGCGCCATGGCGCGACCCTTCGTCACCCACCACAACGCCCTCGACCTCGATCTTTACCTCCGAATCGCCCCTGAGCTTTACCTGAAGCGGCTGACCGTGGGCGGTCTCGAACGCGTGTACGAAATCAGCCGTAACTTCCGCAACGAGGGCATCTCCACCCAGCACAATCCCGAGTTCACCATGCTGGAGTTCTATCAGGCCTATGCCGACTACCGCGACATGATGGAACTCACCGAGCGCCTGATGCGCCACGTGGCGCGGGCGGTAGCCGGCGGGCTGGAATTCAGTTTCGATGGGCAGTCGATCTCTTTCGCCGAGTTCCATCGCTACACGATGAAAGAAGCTGTCGTCCGCTTTTGGCCTTCGGACGCGGGGCAGGGACCCGCACTCAGCGATTTGGCTGACCCGCGCGCCACCTTCCGATGGATCGAGACCTATAACGCGTGGGCGGCCAAGGAGGGCAGCGGCCGCGAGCCCCTCGCTCTCGAAGAAGGAACGGCGCCGGGAGCGGCCTTGCAAGAGCTTTTTGAAACCCTCGCCGAGCCTCACCTGATCCAGCCGACCTTTATCCTCGATTATCCGCTCGAAGTTTCGCCCCTCTCCAAGCAGAAGCCCGACGATCCCAACTTCGTTGAACGCTTCGAGCTTTACGTGGGCGGGATGGAAATTGCCAACGCCTTCAGCGAGCTTAACGATCCTGTCGAGCAGCGGAACCGCTTCGAATACCAGCAACTGCTGCGCGAGAAAGGCGACCTGACGGCGCACGCCATCGACGAAGATTACGTTCGCGCCCTCAGCTACGGCATGCCGCCCACGGGCGGGGAAGGCATCGGCATCGACCGGCTCACCATGCTGCTCACCGACTCACGCTCTATCCGCGACGTCATCCTGTTTCCCTTGCTGCGCCCAGAGAAATCCGAGGAATGACAGGCGGATGATGCGATTCAACACCATAGTATTTCTGCTATAGGTTGCTTGTTAGGTTGCAGGGGGCTGGAGCGCCGATTCAGACGGTGCCGGCGTGGCGATCACCGCCGCAAGCCCGATCACGCCCGCCACCAGCAGCCCAAGATCTTGAAGAATTCCGAACCGAAACGCCGCAGTGGAACCCACTGCGGCCCAAAGCAGCGGCACGATGAAGACGGACCTTGGGAGCGGCGCCGCTGCAAAGAGCAACATGCCAAGGGTAAAAATCGTGGTCGGGCAGGGGAGCCCGAATGTTGGCACCGCCGGGTAACGATGGCCCAGGAAGTGACCGAGCAGGGGATAGAGGGCCAGCGCGTATGCCATCAATATTCCACCAGCCCAGCCGCGCATGCCGCCGCGGAAACGAAAGATGAGTCGGCCTTTGAGAACACCGATCCAAGCGAACCAAAGCGCGCCAACCAAGAAGACAGCGCCGAAGAGCCATGCCGCAGGATTGATGTCAGTAAAGAAAATGAAATGGTATGCGATAGCCATCCACCCCCAGAAGAACGACAAGACGGCGGAGATGACGCGACTCCCGGAAGGCCAGCCACGATACAGGACTACGATCGTCGCGAGCGCCAGCAGGTAGAGAATGAGCTGCATCGGCCACACGCTCTGGTTGTATCGCGCGAACACTTCGAGGAACTGTTCGGCTGTGAATTGGGTCTCCATAGTGAGTATGGTAGCCGCGGGAATTTCGGTCCTGCAAGCGGCAGTGGAATTGTATTTGGGCAAAGGCGAAATGCAAACGATCCGATTAGCATATTGGAGTGCTGCGCGCGGTGGCATATAATCTGTTCACGGGGCTGGCGGAAATGCTCGTCCTGGGAGCGCTCTACGGGGCCACATTGAAACCTTCGTCGTAGTCGCGAGTCTTTTTGCGGCATTCCCGCTGGCGTACGGTCCGGCGGCTTTGGTGATTCCCTTGTTCAGGCTCGGCAGAGTGGGGGATTTCAAAGAGCGATTTCGTTGCGCTCCGGGCTTGCAGTGAATACTCTGGAGGCCTTGTCGCGAGTGAAAAAACACGGGTGAGGGAGGAAATGCAAAAACGTCAACTCGGCGCGAGCGACTTGAACATTACGCCCATCGGCGTGGGCGCCTGGGCCATGGGCGGGCCGGGCTGGGCCTTCGCTTGGGGCAGTCAGGATGACAGCCAATCCATCGCCGCCATCCGGGCCGCGCTGGATGCGGGCGTCAATTGGATTGACACTGCGGCCGTTTACGGTCTCGGCCACGCGGAGGAAGTGGTCGCTCGCGCCCTGGAGGGAATCTCGCCCCGCCCTTACGTGTTCACCAAGTGCGCGCGCAACTGGAACGAACGCGGCGAGATCGTCATATGCCTCAAGCGCGAGTCCGTTCGCAAGGAGCTCGAAGACAGCCTGCGGCGTCTGAAGGTGGATGTCATCGACCTCTACCAGATTCACTGGCCCGAGCCCGATGAAGACCTCGAAGAGGGTTGGGCAACGCTTGGCGAATTGAAGCAGGAAGGCAAAGTGCGCCACATCGGTGTTTCGAACTTCAGCGTTGACCAGGTTCGGCGGGCGCGGAAGATCGCACCCATCACTTCTGTCCAGCCGCCTTACTCGTTCGTTTCTCCCGAAGCCGAGGAATCCATCCTGCCTTACGCCGCCGAGCACCAGATCGGAGTGATCGTCTACGCGCCAATGAAATCTGGTCTGCTCACCGGCGCCATGACCCGCGAACGCGCCGCCTCGCTTCCCGCCGACGACTGGCGCTCGC
>DATKYV010000061.1:0-8879 GCA_035528275.1 Terriglobia bacterium
TTTCGAAAAGAGGAACCGCGCAGGGTTTGCTGGGCCCCCGGGCCTGCTGGGAATTCCGGAAAGCACACTGAACCCGAACCCGGGCATTGAGAAAAATGAAGGAAACTGCAATTCAGCGGATGGCACTCTCGTGCGGAAAACCAGCAGGGTCAAAGAGAGGTCGGGCCGTCCGCTCATCGCGGACGGCCACGAAATCGCGCAGTTCAGTTCAGAACACCTTACCGGCGAAACGCCTCATTTACGACGCGGGTTCGACGGACTCGACCCGGATGCTATCGCCGTCCGCAACCCCGGTTACCTTCACTGACTTTCCGGCGTATTCCTCGAACTCTTCCTGGTTATCCAGCTTGTAGACTTTGCCACCTGAGACCAGCACGTATTCGGCGCCGCCTTCCACGCACTTTGCAACGCAAGCCGCCGCCGCGTCGCTCGCCTTGGAATGCTTGGCGCCGCAGTGGCTGTCACTCACTACTCCCGTGAAAGTCTTGCCGCCGCCGGCCCAGGCCATGCAACCGAATACCAGGAATGCCATTCCCAGCAACACGAGTTTCTTGCTCATTGAAGCTCCTCCCTTAAAATTAACAGCCTGCCATTCCTTATCGAACCAAAACGAGAAAGCCGATTTTCCAAAATAGTGGCCTCAAAAACCCCGGCCCGTCTCTATCCCTGAGGGAATGATTGCTCTGTTCGCCGCTCCAGTTCTTCAGAGCCGCGCCCTCCGGCAACAAGGATTGTGATCAGATTGAGCCCGCCCAGGTTTGACGCCCCATTCACACCGAGGGTTGTCCGCGGAGAACCCTCGATGCGAAGCAAGATGGTTCCGAATCAGCCGTCCAGTCTAAGGCTTGGCCAGGGTGGCGTTTTGGCCCGATTTGGCGGGGAGAAAGGCGGCAAAGAGCGCTTCGAACCATTCCTGAACGGCAGCCGTGTTTTGGAGAATCTCGGAGATGGGCCTGTCGCGAAACTTGCCGCCCACTCCCGTCATCCAGGCCAGCACGGCGAACCCACGACGGTGGCGCCACAAGAGCTTCCCATCCGGATCCCATAATTTCAGGACAACCGTCGCGGCGGGAACATGGCCGTCGTGAAGGACCGGGGCAAAGAGCCCCAGCGTTCGGGCGCCCTTTCCCGCCACCGGCTCGCGAACTCCATCCCAAACAGCGATGTGGGAATGGAAATCCACTTGAACGAGTTCTACGTCGGCTTGCATGACGGCATCTACGCGGGTCTCGGAAGCCAGTGTTCGGATCAGATTGCGTTGCGCTTGCGTGTACGCCGAGATATCGACCTCGCCGGTCGCCGGGTCGATCGTGTCCATGGTCGAATGGGCCTTCAGAGTCCGGTTGCGGATCTCCTCCGCCAGCATGCGCGGCGCGACATAGCAGCCGAGCCGGGTCTCCATGAAGCTGGCGATCGCGTCGAGCAGACCGTCGGCGTCCTGGACGGTGGAACTGGGAAGGATGATGACTTTTTTCAGGGGAGGGGGGAATTCGTTGCGAGGGACGAAGAGACTTTCCAGAGGGTACTCCAACCATTGGAGGATTTCCCCGCCCTCCTGGTGATGGTACCAGGCAGTGACTTCCGAACCTGGGGCCAGCTTCTCGGTGAAGTCCTCGCGGGTTTGGACGGTCACCTCGCCTTGCTCCCCGCGAACGGTGACCGTGTCGGGCGTAATCTCCGTAGCGATGCCGACAATTTTCAGCGCTTTGGGCTTCTTCCCATCCGCGCGCGAGGCGCCTGCCGGCACGGCGAGAAGGGCCGCACACAATATTCCCAGCGTCCAGACTCCCATCGATGATCGTCCTGGTCTCTTGCTTTCCCGGCCATGGCTCGGTTGCACCCGTTCCCCCTTTTCCCAATCTCCAACAACCCGCTTCCCTGATCGAACGCCGCCGGTCAAAGAATAAAATGAATTCAGGCGGGTAGTACAACATCAAGATTCTAGCTGCGATACCGCTCGCTGACAAGAACCAGTCAACTTTAGGTCGCGCCGAATGGGTTTTGCCCGGCCACTGGAATCGGGGTTGAGTGGGCTGCCACGCTCACCAGAAGATGGCCATGGCTCCCCTCGCATCGCTCTCAGAACTCCAGCGCCACACCAACCGAAGGAAGGATGGGAAACATCTTGTTGAAGGAGAGATACGCTTGTCCCGTCATGGGATCGTAACCGTTGAAAGAATCGAATCGCAGGTTGCGGCGATTCAGCAAGTTGACGAGTTCGGCATAGAGAGTCAGTTTCCAACGGTCAAACGGATAGGCCTTGTTGATGCGTGTATCGATCCGCTGGTATGAGTCCAGGCGGAGATCGTTTCGCGACCCGGAGAGAAAGTACTCATCCCCCACGCGGCGCAGGAAGCCGGGGACCGGGAAGCCGCTGCCGTAAATCCATTTGGCGCTAAGGTTTACGGTCGGGCGAAGACGATAGCTCAAGTAGACATTCACGGTGTGGCGTTGGTCCTGGTCGGAGGGAAACGAGATGCCCGTTCGGCCGTCGCGCAGCCGGGCATAACCCAGCGTGTAGGAAATCCAACCGGTCAGCCTGTTGGCGCTGCGGCGCTGGAGAAAAATCTCGAAACCCCGCGCGTAGCCCCGCACCGAGTTGGCAATCGGAGCATCAAGCGGAGGGTTGAAGATCTCATCCCCCAGGAAGCGCGGTTCGTAGAGGGGACGAAACAGCAGGTCGCGGTCCTGGCGCTGGAAAAACTCCAGTCGCAGGCGAGTCCTCTCGTCAAGGCGCTGGTCCAAAGCGACGAGCGCGTGCGTGGCCCGCTCGGGCAGGAGGCGCCGATTTCCAAAGTTCGAGAAGAGCCACCGGATTTCCGGATACTGAACGTACTGGCCCCAGCCAAAATGGATTCGCGTCGAAGGGCGGAGGATTATTGCTGCGGAGACCTGAGGGGAGGCGGCCTGGATTTGATTCACGCTTTGCCGGTCCCACCGCAGGCCGGCGGCCAGGTTAAGACGGCCTTCAAACCCGCTCCAGGACTGCTGAACGAACCCACCCATGCGCAAACCGGTTCCGCGGAATTCATCGAGCCTTTGCACGGCAAGAGGATTGAACTGGTAAAGATTTGTGTAGCCGTCATCGCGGAGGCGGCGCACCGTCCACCCCGCTTCCAGCGGGTTCCGGTTCCGCCACATCCAGTTGGCGCCGGCGTTCCAAATGTATTCTCCGTAGTATCCGCCAACCAGGTCCAAATCCTCCCGGTTCCGGTTCGTGAATCTCTCCCGCATGTAGGCCACTCGATTGGTGAGGACAAATCGCTCGTGGGGCGTATAGCGCCACGCCAGGTTGGCCAGCGTGAAATGATAGTTGCTGGTCATGATTGAGTTTGCGCCAAGCTGGCCGCGGGCACGTGACCGGTCAAGGTCCGAGAACCCGTCGACAACGCTCAAGCTGACGTGATGGTCCCGAGTGAGGTCGTAGCTCACCTTTCCCTGCCAGTCGAGAAAACCGAAAGCGAGAGAAGGATCGGTGACCGTGCGGCGCAGAATATATTGCAGGTAGCTTTTGCGCACGCCGGCAAGCCAGGCGCCGCGGCGATTCCGGCCGAGCGGGCCTTCCGCCAAAAGACCGGCGTTGGAGGCGCTGGCCGTTGCCCGCATCGAGGGTCGCACGCGACTCCCCTCACGCGAGTGCACGTCCAGGACGGCCGCCGTGCGGTCCGCGTACCTCACCGGATACGCTCCGCCGTGAAGCGATATGTCCTCGAGCGTGTCGGCGTTGAAAATCGTCAGCGTGCCGGAAGAAGGCTCACCCTGGACGATATGGAAGGGTGTGTGGAGCAAGACCTCGTCGAGGTAGAGCCCCACGCGGTGATAGTCCGCACCGCGCACGGAGAACCGGCTCTCAAAGTCGTCGTTGGAAGCCACCCCGGGAAGGCCCTGGACGGCGCGCAAGGGGTCGTCCGCCAAGACGCTGGCAAGGTTCTTGGCCTCCGCACCCGCCAGCGTCAACTGCGAAGGGCTGTCGTATTGCTCGAGCTCAAACGGGCCAGCGCGAACTTCTATCGTCTCGGTCCGGCGAAAGGATTCCGGGGAAAGTGCGATCTCGAACTCCCGAATCTCCCCCGCCGCAAGCGTGAACTGTTTCTTGAGCAAACGGTAGCCGACCGTCGAGACATGAAGAAGGTAATCGCCTGGGGTGACCTGGGGAAGAGAAAATCGGCCCTGGCCGTCAGTAACCGCCTGGTGATTTGTCCCGAGGAGCTGAACCTCGACTCGAGCCAGCGGTTCGCCTCCACGCACGTCCAGTACTATGCCGCGGATTTCGCCCGGCTCTTGAGCCCGTCCGAGACCCAGGCAGAAGACTGCTGCGAGAAAAACCCGCACTGCTGAGCCGGAGAAACGCATGCTGTGTGGCGGCTCTCCCTGAAGATGCTTAGAGTCTCTGAGGGCGATTACTTCAGCCCAATCCAATAACGTCCCAAGTAGAGCTTGGCGGGCTGGCCCGCGCCCAGCATCACTTGCAACGGTTTGGGCTGCTCGATCTTGGAGTCCTTCTTCGCGCCACAGTCCATCACCTTCTTGCCGGCCTGGTTGTAAACGAAGAATTTGGCGTCTTCGTCGCTGGAGGCGGCGGGCTTTTGGAGGCCGAAACCGTAGCTCCCCACTCCCAGGTTTCCTCCGCAGACGGAGAGGCTGGCCTCGGTGATGATCATCCCCATGTACTTCTCTTGAACCTGCGAACTGTAACCCGAGGTATCGAGCAGCGCGAAGAGAACGCGGGCGCCGCCGCCCGTCTTGACCAGGGCGGCGTTTCGCTTCTGCGCAGGAATGGCGTTCCCCTCCAGATAGAAGTCCTTGGGCATCGCCGAGTCGAACGCCTTGCCGGTCACCTGTTGGAAACCGCCCTGGGCCGGCGCGGTGCTCGGCACAAAACCAACCATAGCCACAACCATCAAAGCTCCCACAAAGAGCATCGCTCTTCTCATATCCTTTTCTCCTCCCCTTCCGGGTTCGTCAAATCCTCAGAAACTTGCCGGCTGCTCAAGACCTCGAGCGGCCGGCCGGAAACGCCATGGTCGTCATCAGCGCCAGCGCGGACTGGGTTGAATCCAGCCGCGTGTGCTGGACGACGATGTTGACGTTGCTTTCCACTTTCAACGCAAAAGGCACGGCCGCGGGAATTCCCTGCTTCTTGTCGTTCCTCAGCTTATCAATCCGGATATGGACGGTGCGACGCGGCGGGCACACCACTCGGAAGCCCGTCAACGGCTCACGGTCCTCGAAGTAGGCCGCCAGTTTCACAACGGCGGGACGCGGCCCCAGATTCAATACGCAGGTCGACTCATGACTCGGCAGCGACCCCGTGCTTTTTGCCGGCAAATAGGCGTCGGGAATAACCCAGAGCTTCGCTCCCACCGATTGTCTCGCCATTTCTCCTCCAGGCTCACTTTCCGCCGGGCCAGAACTTCTCGGTGAGCCAGGCGGCGTCGATGGTTTCCGCGGGCCCAACCACGTGCCCCCCCGGCTTGGGGGCTACCAACGCCTCGCCCTTCATGAAGTTCACGCGGTAGAGTTCGGCGAAGGGAAAGGAGACTGCAGCAGCGCCCTGCCCGCCCACCACTTCCGAGCCGCGCCGCACGTTGTTGATCATCCGCCCGGGGTGGCGCAAGTGGTAGGGATTGCGCGCGACCTCGCCGCCGTGCTCGGCGGTTGCCATCAGGAGGACGGTCTCGACCTCGAGCGACACGCCGACCATCAGGTTGGGCGCCGCCAGTTCGTGCCAGAACTCCGTCTCGATAAACAGAACGGGCCCGCGTCCGCTGCGCTTGAGGTGGGCGGCGAGCGCCTCGACGGCAAGATAGTGCGTGCCGATGTGCGTGGTGTTGAAATCTTCGGCGTGCGGGGCGAAGACGATGTCGGGTTTTTCGCGGTCCAGGATACCCCGCAGGGTCTCGACCTTTTCGGCCCACTCGTCACGGCTTCCCTTCCGCGCTTTGGGATTCACATTGTCGAAACCCGAAGGGTGGCGCGGCACAACCAGGTTGAAATCGAGGACGCGACAGGCCGATTCGAGCTCCCTCAGGCGCCGGGCCCGCTGGCCCACGTTGCTGCCCAGGGTGATCGCGCAGTCGGTCACCTGCGCGCCTGTCTCCTGGCGCAAGCGCAGAGGCAGGGCCCCAATCAGCGCCTCGTCATCGGGATGGGGCGAACAGACAACGGCCTTCGTCGGCTGGGCCGACGCTCCCATGACCACCGGCGGAACAAGCGGCTCGGTCGCAGGGCCGATGGGGATGGCGCGCCCAGCCTCCAGAGTCCTGACTACTTCTTCGACGTAGCGAAACCACTGGTCGTAGCGGACTTTCCAGACCGCATCCCCGCTGTCAGGCATAAGGTACCCCCGAAGACCGCTGAACTGAGCACACCTATCCTAGAGCAGGGCGGCGAAAAACGAAAGGCCCGAGGGGCGGCGCCCAAACCCGCCACCGGATTGTCCATCCCGTCAACCCGGGTTCCGTGTACAATGGGCGTTCGCAAGCGATCATCTTCAGGTACCGAGGAGGGGTATGATCCGACGCGCCGTTTTGTTGACGATAGCTCTTTCGCTTGGAACGCTGACCGCATCCGCCCAATCGGATGGCTGGAAAGAACTTTTCAACGGGAAGGACCTGACGGGCTGGAAACACGTCGGGCCGGGAGGAATGGCGGTTGAAGACGGCTTGATCAAGACCCACGGTGGCATGGGCCTGCTCTACTGGACCGGCGGCAAAGTCGGCGACTGCGTCATCCGGGTGGTCTTCAAGATGCGCGACAGGAACGACAATTCCGGCGTCTTTATTCGCATCCCCGTCGAGCCGCGTGAGGAGTGGATGCCTGTTCATTACGGTTACGAAGTACAGATCGACAATGAGCCGGAGAAATCCAAAGAAGACGAGTACCACTACACCGGAACTTTGTATTCCCTGACCAAGCCGATGGCCAAGGCCGGCAAGCCGGGACCGGAATGGAATACCATGGAGATCATCCTCGACGGGCCGCGCACCATCGTTTCCGTGAACGGCAAAAAGGTCACCGACTACACGGAAGGCCAGCCGGTGCCGGAACGGAAGTTTGATTTCGAGCCGCAGCACGGACCCCGGCCCCTCAAAGGCTGGTTCGGATTGCAGAACCACAGCGATAACGATGTGGTCTTTTTCAAGCAAGTCGCTATGAAGCCGCTCAACAAATAAACCGCGGCAGCGCAGCCCGAGCGCCCGCCGCAGAGTCACGCGATCATCAGACCCATGCACTATTTTTGAGAGCTGAGGTGAATCATGTTGCGACGTTCGATTTTATTGCTCGCCGTTCTGGCACTGGTCGCACTGCCTGCAAAGTCCGAGGAATGGAAACAGATCTTCAACGGCAAAGACCTGACGGGATGGAAACAGGTTGGCCCGGGACATTTTGAAGTCGAAAACGGCATGCTCAAGCCCATCGGGGGCATGGGCCTGCTTTACGACACGGGCGGGGAAATCCAGAACTCGGTCATCCGCGTCGTCTTCAAAGTGACGAAAGCCGATGACAATGCCGGAGTCTTCATTCGCATCCCCGTGGAACCGCGCGAAGAGTGGATGCCCGTCCATTACGGCTACGAAGTGCAAATCTACGACGCCGGAGACGAGCACCACTCGACGGGCGTGCTGTACTCCTTGACCACGGCGTTGGCGCGCGCTGCAAAGCCGGTTGGTGAGTGGAACACCATGGAAATCACGCTCGACGGGCCGCACACCGTGGTCGTCCTGAACGGCAAAAAAGTGACCGACTACACCGAGGGCCAGCCGGTCCCGGAGCGAACCAAGGATTACGAACCTCATCGCGGCAGGCGGCCCGACGCCGGGTACATCGGGTTGCAGAACCATCCGCGTGAGGACAAGTCGGACTCCGAGGTCTATTTCAAAGAAGTCGCCATAAAACCGCTGAAGAAGTAATCTCAACGCTTGCTGAGGAGCCGGCCGTGGAGTCGCCGCGGCCGGGTCCGGGGAGCAGACCATGAACAAACCTTCGTCTCGTCGTAATTTCCTGCGTGCCGTGGGAGTAGGCGCGCTGGCCACCGGCCTTCCGAGTGCAGCGCCGGCAGCCGCCTCACGAGCCGAGAAAAGCATGGAGTCGTCCGGCGGCAAGGCGCGTCTCTTTGTCGGCTGCTGTGCCTACTCTTTTGCGAACTACCTGAAAAGCGGCAAGATGACGATGGAGGATTTCATCCTCAAGGGCGTGGAGTTGGGCGTTCAAGGCGTCGACATCACCACCTACTGGCTGAAATCCACCGAGCCCGACTACCTGCTGTCGCTGAGGCGCCTGGCCTACCGCAATGGCATGCCGTTTTCGGGCGCGGCCATCGGCACCAACATGTGCCAGCCCGACACGACGAAGCGCGCCGAAGAAATGGCCAAGATCAAGAAATGGGTTGACGTCACGAACCTGCTGGGCGCGTCCCACCTTCGGGTGTTCGGCGGCGAGCCGCCCGCCGGCACTTCCGACGAACAGGGCATCCAGTGGGTTGTGGAGACCATAAAACCGGCCTGCGATTATGCCGCCACGAAAGGCGTCATCCTGGGCATCGAAAGCCACGGCGGGATTACGTCCAAAGCCTCGAACATCGTGGAGATTCTCCGTCAAGTCGATTCGCCCTATGCGGGCTGCAACCTGGATATCAGCAACTTCCCCGAGAATCCTTATCCGCAGATCGAGGCCTGCATTCCCTACGCAACGCACACGCACGTTCGGGATTTCTACGGCGAGCGCAAGGAGCCGCTCGACCTCGACCGGGTGTTTCAAATGTTTGCGCGCGGCGGATACAAAGGCTACATGTCCGCCGAGTACGAAACCCAAGAGGACGCCATGACCGGCGTGCCCAAGCTCCTCGCGAAGATCAAGGATCTCTGCAAAAAGTACTC
>DATKYV010000062.1:0-9601 GCA_035528275.1 Terriglobia bacterium
TCATCTATGCGGCGAGTGGTGATCTCGCCACGCTCGAAGCACTCACCGCCCCGGAAAAATGGAATCTGATGTTCCTGAGGCACAGGTCGGGTCCTGTTTACCTGTGGTACGAGATTGCGCATCCCACCTATCTCCGCCGGACAGGCGATGAGTATCTCCAGCCGGGCATCGCCCTGCAGGACGTGGTTGTGGATAGTTACCCCGAGATTCTCATACGCCTGCGAGCCCTGCACGGTTTGAAGAACACCGTCGGGAAGCGCATCGTGGCGGTGGGGGGTGCGGCCGGCTGGGGGCGGGATGGCCAACTCGCTCCGGATCTTGCCCGCGAGATCTGGAAGCTCGACATTCAAACCGTCACGTACCCTGAACTCGGCGAACGTATCAAGGCGGCGCGCGCGGACGCAGCACTCGTGTCCTGTTGCCGCGAAGAGGCAGAGGACTACCTCAGGCAGCAGGGGGTTTCGCTTGAAACCTCGCGGGAGTTTGTTGCCAACGCCTTCGTTCTGACGGAGGTCCTTCGCGGCGTTCTGGCGGAGGCGCAGACGGACGCGCTCACCATCAATCATTGCATGGACACCATCATGCCCTTGTCGGAAACGACGGCTTGCCTCGCTCTGAGTCTGCTGAATGACGAGGGCTGCCTGGCCTTCTGCGAGTCGGATTTTGTGGTTATCCCCTCCGGGATTCTTCTCCATTACGTTTCGGGCAAACCCGTGTTTCTTAACGATCCCACGCACCCGCACGACGGCGTCGTGACGCTGGCCCATTGCACCGCGCCGAGAAAGATGGACGGAAAGCGGTTTGAACCCGCGAGGATCATGACCCACTTCGAGTCCGACTACGGCGCGGCCCCCAAGGTCGAGATGCGCAAGGGGCAGCGCGTCACCGTCCTCGATCCGGATTTCAGCGGCCACCGCTGGCTGGGCTTTGAGGGGGTGATCGTCGACAACCCCTTGCTCCACATCTGCCGTTCGCAAATCGACGTCGAAATTAAGGGAGACTGCGATCGGCTGCTCGAGGAGATGCGGGGGTTCCACTGGATGGCGTCCTACGGCGCCTATCTCCCCGAGATTGGCTACGCGCTGAAGAAAGCCGGCGTGGAGTGGCTGAGCCTTAGTTGAAACCGCAATTCGACAGTGTCTGATGATGATTCCTACGCCGGACCTGCCTCAGCCGCAAGTCTTCGGTCGTCTCCTCGACGATCTGCACATCCCCGCCTAGAATCGAATGAGGTAGGAGAATTTCACGAACAACTGGTTGGCGTCGTTCAAGAAGTTCGGGGTGCGGACGATTTCGCGGCCGGTCGCGGTGGTCACCAAGTCGAGGTTTTGCCGATTGCCGTTATAACCGACGTAGAGCGCCGTCCAGGCGTTCAATTGATAGGCGAAAAGAAAATCGCCGTTGAAGTTCTTGGTGGTCTCGAGCGCGGTATGCTGGGGGTTGGCGAGCACCGTGTTGTATTGCAGGATGACGCGCAGCGAAAGCTCGCGAGTGAACTGCCAGCTCCATTTCGAGTGCACGATGTGATTGTTAAAGATGCTGTCGCCGCGGGCGCGGTCGGTGAGCCGCTCGAAAAGGTAGACGTTCTCGATGCGCAAGGGGACGAGTGGGCGAACGATGAGTTGCAGGCTGGCGCGGCTCACGTTGGCGAGCGAGGGTTCCTGGCCGGCCGGAGGAACGAGGTTGATGCGCGCGCCCTGAGAATATTCGGCGCGGAAAGTTGCCTGCGAATAGTAGTCGGACTTGACGAACACACCTTTGCGGCTTTGGTAGAAATCGCGGTTCTCCGTGAGGCCCACGAAATCCTGCGGTCGCAACACCTCGCGGTCCGCGGTCTCGTAGACTTCAATCAGCGTCTGGCCGGTAAACTCCCAGCTCAACCCCGCGTCGTGATACAGGTCGAGGCGCGTGCCGCGGTGGTCCCAGACGGGATTGAGGAAAAGGGTGGGCCCCCAGGAGATGAAGCGCTTCCCCTCCGGGCGGAAGCGATAGGTGACGAATTGGGCGGCGCTGCGAACGTCGGTGCGCAGAAAAGGGCGGGAGATTTCGCGCGCCCGAAACGTGAAGCGATCCACCGCCTGATCGGCCAGGAAGCCGGTCTCCGTGAAGAAGCCCGGGCTGCGGTCGTCGTAGTCGAGGTTGTAATAGAACTGGTACCCGGTATGCCGCAGATTAGCCTTGTAGGCGGGGCCGGCGAGCCGCGTGCCGTCGACCATCTCGGTTGAACTCGCGACCCCTTGAAAAGCCGCCACCCAGTTCTTGCTCAGCTTGAGCCGGCCGTCGAGCGCCCCCACACGATTGGACCCGCCGGCAAACTCCCGGTCCGTGACCATCACGCCGAGTGTCGATTGCTTGAAGACATCGCGCTGCAGGCGAAAGATCCCGAAGTGCGCTCGCTTGCCGAAGAGCGGATCGCCCGGGGGAACGATCCTTCCCGGCGACTGGTCGTCGGCGAAAAGCGCGCCGATGGCGTAAGGCCCCTTCTTGCCGGTGAGCCGGATTCCGTATTGAGGGTCCGCGATGCGCCGCGTGAAGAACAGATTCATGGGGGTTTCAAAGAAGCTGGAGTTCTCCAGGAAGAAAGGGCGCTTCTCGGGGAAGAAGACTTCGAAGCGCTGGTTCACGGTCACCTGCGGCTCGTCGGATTCGATTTGGCTGAAATCCGGGTTCGCGGCCACGTCGAGGACGAGGCTGTCTTTGAAGACGGCTTTGGCGTCCAACCCCCCGTCGGGATCGACGCGGTCGGTTGTGAAGTGCGGATTGTTGGGGTCGCGCGTGTCCAGGGCGCGGAAGGACCGCATGAAACCGTAGGGGATGATCTGCGCGTTGCGGCCGGGAGAAATGTTCTCCAGGCCTTCCAGCACCGCCGCCTGATTCAACCGTCCCTCGACGCGCGTGGAGGCTTGCGGCCAAGCATCTGAACCGTTAACACGCGGAATCCAGCGGATGAAGAGGATTCCCCAGGTCTGCTTGGGAGTGGGCGGAAAGCGCAGGCTCTTGAAGGGTATCTTCATCCAGATGACGTATCCGCGGTCGGTCAGCTTGCCGCGCGAATACCACACGGTGTCGAACGAGGAGTCGTATTGCGAGCGCGCCCCTTCATCCCAGCGGCCGTCGAGCTGGATGCCGAAGGGATTGCAGGTGAAGACGTAAGCGTGGCGGTAGTCGTGGAAGGTGTCGAGGAAGAGGTCCATGCGCTCGTCGTCGCCGACATTGTCGCGCGTGGTCAGGCGGGCGCGGACTTTTTTCGGTTCGGTGTCGAAGGCGACGAAGATGGCATAGAAATTCCTGTCGTCGTATCCCAGATAAACGTCCGTGCGCTGGTTGGGGGGCACGCCGTCCCTGGGCGTCCGCTGTACAAAGCCCTCGATCTTGGCCAGCCGCCCATCCACAGCCGGGCTGGGCTTCATGCCGAGATAATCTTCGAGCGTGGGCGGCTGCGCGACCCGGGGAATTTCCACCAGCGGACGTGGAGAGGAAGTGTCAGGGGAAGCCCACGCGGCGGCGGAAATCAAAAACAATACCCACAACGCACTAACAGCCCGCACCGGCCCCCAACTCTGAAGAAATTTCCGCAATCAGTCTCCTCTACTGCGAGGACTTTCATCTGTACCAAGACATCGTCGGGGTGTCAAGGTTGGCGGGAGGAGCGGACCGCCGGTGCGCGCGAGTCCCCGAGCTTGCGCAAAGCGCGCGGCGATTGTCCCAGGCGGAAAGAGCAAAGGAGATATGATACTCACAAAGTTTTCCAGCGGCGTTGACTTCCAGACCTCCGGGTCGGGTATACTTGACCTGATGAACACAAAAATGGCAAGCCATGGGATTGAACGCCGGCGGTGGATGATCTCCCGCCCAGCCCGCGAGAGGAAATTCTTCGCCTTCCTTCCGGTCGGGTCCGTTGTTCTTCTGGTGCTCCTGACCTGGATTCCCGGATTGCTGCGCGCGCAGTCTTCCAAACCGCAGGCTGCCAAACCGCAGGCTGGCGAACCGCAGGCTGCCAAACCGAAGGCTGCCGAGCAGGAGCCTCCCAAAGAGGAAGCCGTTCAGGAGGAAGGCCCGCAGAACACCCGGACAGCCTACCCGGTCAGAAACGGCGGCGTCACCTACCAGCGCATCGAAGAAACGGAGAAGCGCAAGACCCCCGACGGTGAGGTGGAAACGCAGCGCGTGCGGATGCCCTCCTGGGGAGGGACGCGCGACGTCCTGATGGAGAGGGAAATTCGCACCCGAAAGCTCCCCGACGGGACGGTGGAGAAGGAGTACGTCCTGAAGAACCCGGACGGCGGGGACCACATGGTGCCCATTGAAATCATCCGCGAGAGGATCAAGAAGAACGGCGAGGCCACCACCACGGAGCGCGAGGTCCTGAAACCCGGTTATGACGGACGTTGGACACCGGCGCGGAAAGAGACAGTGAATGAATCGGGTCCCGAGTCGGCTCGGCAGACCGTGAAGGAAGTCCGCGAGCCGACCCTGACGGGAGACTGGAAGGTCGTGAACCGCGAAACGACCACCGCGAAGTCCTCCGGCGACAGCAAGGAATCGCGCACCGTACAGCAGTTGCCCGATTCTTACGGGCGGCTCTCCGACTATGAAGTGCGGGAGGAGAAGACAAGCGCCGAAGAAGGCAGGGAGACCCACGAGGTGAGCGTTCGAAGAAGGGACCTCCAGGACACCGACCACCCCAAGATGATCCTCGTGGAGCGGACCGCCACGAACCAGACCAAATCCGCCGATGGTAAAGTGACGACGCAGTCCGTGACGGAATCGGACCTGCTGGCCGGCGGGGCCACGCGAAACGTCGCGGCGAGCGGTCCGCAGACCGTGGAGGAAACCGCGGAAGTGGAATCCCCCGGCGCGGGAGGAAACAGCAAGAAGGTGATTGAGGTGAAGCGGCGCGGCGTGGTGGATTCCGGCATGCGGCCGGCCTATCAGGTTGTTCAGGAGACGGACCGAGACGGCAACGTGCGCCAGATCTTCATTCCCAAGGCGCGCTGAGCCCAAACAACCCGAGGCGTGATGGTTGTGGCCGTGCAAATGCGCTTGCGGAGCGGCGGGTTTTGAGCTAAAAGGACGAACCAGAGTTCGGGGAGGCGTACTCCGCGGTCTGCCTTTGTTCTACGGGTCGGAACTGAGCGAATAGGAAACGCTGTGAAACTCAAGTTTTGGGGAGTGCGGGGTTCAACGCCCACACCGGAGCGCCGGAATTCCCGATACGGCGGGAACACTCCATGCCTCGAGGTTCGCCTGAATAACGGCACCATCATCGTCCTCGATTGCGGAAGCGGCCTGCGCGCCCTGGGCAAAAGCTTGAGCCGCGAGTTCGGTCCCAACCCGGTTGTCGCTTACGTTTTCCTCAGCCATTTTCACTGGGATCATATCCAGGGAATCCCCTTTTTCCTGCCTCTTTATAAGAAAGGTAACGCCTTCTTCTTCCACTCGGTTTCCGGGAAGGCCCGGGAATTGAAAGGGGCGGTCGAGGGACAGATGGTGACTCCCTATTTCCCCGTGGACATGAGCATCATGGGGGCGGTGAGGCACTTCTTCGACATCGGCACAAAGCCCGTGGATGTAAACGGCGCCATCCTGACAACCACGCGTTTGAATCACCCTCAGGGCTGCGTGGGCTACCGTATCGAGGCCGACGGCGGGATCCTGGCGTACGCGACGGATACCGAGCCGGGATCGAAGATCCACGATCGAAACGTGCGCAAGCTGGCGAAAAACGCCGATGTCTTCATCTACGACTGCCAGTACACCTTGGAGCAACTGAAGAACGAGAAGAAAGGGTGGGGACACAGTTCATGGACGGAAGGTGTGAAGATTGCTAAAGAATGCGGTGTCGGCCAGTTCGTGATGTTTCATCATGACCCGGACGGCGACGACGACTACGTGGATGAACTGGTCGGCCAAGCGCGCAAACATTTCCCCAACACCCTCGGCGCGGCGGAAGGCTTGGTTCTGGAGATTCAGGACGCCAGGACCGGGATCAAGGCCGTAGGGGGTCCCGAAAACGCCGCGAGCTGATCACCCCGGAACGGGACCTTCAACTTCTAATCTACGAGTGAGAATTCATTGACCGGGATTTGGCCCGACGGCCTCGCAGAACGGCCCGCCGGTCCGGAGGCTAAATGATGTGGCCGATGCAGCTTCTGAAAACGTTGTAGACCCGGTCGCCCTTGATGGTGAAAACAGTTTTCCCCGAGCCGAGCGCCAGGATGTTCTCCCCCTCGACCTTGCCGAACGGCTCATGCTTGCTGTTGTAGTAGGTTCCTTCTGAAATGTACCCAACCCAGTTGTCGGTCTCATAGTCGTAGACGTATTTCTTTGCGGCCGTGCGGCGAGAATAGGTTTTATCCGGAGGGAACATGACGCGGACGCGGTTCATTCCCGCGCCGAGAGAACTCACTCGGGTGATGTAGGCCGCCGACTCGAAGCCTTCCTCCGGCGCCTGAATCGTGACCTGGTCGCCCTTTTCGACCTGCCGCGCAAGAAGCAGGCACATTCCTGTGGCACCCGCGTCCGCGGTGATGGTGTCCTCTTCGAACGTGGTTCCGTCAGCTCGCACCACCTTGATGTGAACCGGAACCGGGATGTTCCAGCGCGTCGATTTCCGTTTTTCGGAGTAACTTACTGGTTCGTCTTCCAGGAATCCACTCATAACCCATTCTTCCTTTTCCAGGGAGTGGTTTGCGGCACGAGCCGTAAGCTGAACGTCCCGGAGCGCCGCCGGGAGGGCTCTTCTTTCAACCGGCGGCGGGTTTCAGTCGCTATGGAGTAGCAAAACCGCCGCATCACATCGGCAACGTGTCGCCGCCGGGAAGGTTCGCCCCGGAGCCTAACCTCCGGCCTTACCCTCAAACGATTCGATCGCCATCTGAAGATCGCTGTAGATGCTGAACACGGTACTCAGGCGTGTAATCTGCAGCACGTCGTGAATGCGCTTGGTGAGGTTGAGAAGTTTCACCGCCGCGCCCTTTCGCTCCGCCGTCGTGTGAATGTGAACGAGAGCGCCGATTCCCGTGCTGTCCACGTAGTTGACCAGGGCCATGTCGAGAATGATCCGGGTCTCGCCCGCCTCCAGGAGTTCCTCCGCCTTGGCGATCAGGAGCTCCTTGTCATTTCCGGCGACGATGGTTCCCTTGAGCGTCACCACAACAACCGAATCGACTTTTGAAACTGAAAGCTCCAGAGGCATGAGAAAACCCTGCGTCTAAGCTGACACCCGGAACCGCACGGAAACTGATCACAAACCCGCCAAGGTTACTAAATACAGGTCAGTGAATCAAGACGGGAATTTGAGGTTTTTTTTGTGCCTCACCTGCCGTCCCGGGAGCGGCGGATTCGATCATTCCGGCAGGGAGAGCGGAACACCCAGGAGAGCCTTGACGGCGACGGGTTCGCCGTTCAGCTCAGCGGGCCGGAAGGTCCATTTGGCGAGCGCCGCGAGCAGGGGCGCGTCCAGCAGGGGGTTGGGGCTCTGGATGATTCTCATCTTTTCGAGTTTGCCCTCCGTGTTGATTTCACCGTAGACCACGACCATCCGCCCCAGGTTTCTGGACACGGCATCAACCGGGAATTCCGGATTCTCCTTGTCGATGGGATACGGCGCCAGGACGTTTTGATCCGACCAGAGCGAAGCCCCTGATTTCGCAGGCTGGGCGGATGATGAGTTCGGCTTGGGCAGCACCGAGTATTGCAGCGTCCAGGAAGGCGCCAGCGTGGGCGAGTGGGTCATCTCCACGTACACGGTGTAGACCGACTCGTTGCTAAAGATCCCGTAATCCCGCAGCCCTCCACCGCTCGCCGCCGTCGAGGTAATGGTCAAGCCGTAAGTCGGCCGTTTCCCTGGAAGCGAATGGGGCTGTGATCCCGTGTGGGTCGCGGTCCCGGTGGTCCCGCTGCCTCCCATAATCGAGATGCCGGGGAATGGACCTGAGCCGGAGCCCGACCCCGCTCCCACGCCGCTCCCCGTCCCGGTCCCGCTGCCGCGGCCCGGCCCGCTTCCAAAACCCGAGCCAGTACCTGTGCCGCTCCCGATGCCCTCTCCGCGACCCGGCCCCGTTCCTGTTCCCACGCCGGATCCGAGGCCTCCTCCGGAGCCCGATCCACCGGCGCCTGTGCCGCCGCTGTCCGTCAGTTGACGGATGCCTGCACCTATTCCGTTGCCCACGCCGCCGCCCGAACCCGAACCGCTGCCCGCTCCTTCACCGCCCGGCCCGCCACCGGGGACACCTCCCGGCCCCGAGCCTTCCCCGGTCGCTCCCACGCCACCCGGAACTCCGGATTCCGAACCCGCCGCCGATCCGGGCGTGGGAACACCGCCGTTCTCCGCCCCCGGACCGAAACCACCGGATGCCGTCATGTTCGATTCAGGTCCCATCGCGAACTGGCCGCGGGCTTCGCCGGGAGGAACTTTGGGTGCTTCTTCCGGCGGGCCGGGAGTGGGGCTCAGAACCAGCAGGCTCCGATCATCCATGCCCGTCACCTGACGGGAAGGCGCGGGGAGCCGGGGCGCTTCACTTGGGACGCTCGTGCCAGTAGGGATCGCCGGCGCCTTCGCCTCGAAGGGCTTCGGTGGGGCCGGGGTGGGAACAGGCAAATCTTCTGGCTGGGCCGGCGGCAGAGTCAGCTTGGGGGCCACGGGGGGAGGCGCCGCAGGGGGTGGAGGAACGGAAAAAGGCCAGGCAGGGGCATGCATGGCAGCGCGTCCGTCAGTTGACGGATTGGGGGCTTCCTGCTCCGAGGGCCGCACGGTGCGCAGCGGTTCGACCTTGGGAGCCAACGGCGGCGGAGCGGGTAACTTGGGGCGCGCCACCGTCACGATGTTGGGCAGCGGCAAGGGCGCTTTCAGCGTCGGCGGCTTGACGAGCTCGGGCTGGAGAATCGTCTGAATGCGGTTGGTGGGATTTGGGGGATTCGAGACAACCGCTTGGGGGGCGGGATAGACCAGTCCGCCGGATCCCCGAGGCGCTGCGGCGGGGGCGGCCGCTTTCTTGGGGGCGCTCTCCGAGTTGCCCGTCGAACCGCCTCCGGGCTTGCCACCGCCTCCCTTCTGCCCGCCCCCCGAGCGGCCTCCGCCGATGGCGGGGAGCGAGTAGGTTAGCTTGGTGAAAAGCGGCTTCCACTCTTCCACGTAGTAGAACTTCCGTTCCGGACGCAGCGCTGGCGGGATAATGAGTAGCGCAAAGATGGCGATTTCATGAAGGAGGAAGGAATAGAGAAGGCCTCGGCCCGCGGGCCGGCGCGGAGACAATTCGTTATAGGGGGCCTCGGGATCGGCGGTCGAAGTCAGTTCGGTGGAGACGTGCTGGCCAATCCCCAGCACGGCCTTCAGATTCTCCAGGAAGCTCGACTCGCCGCTCGATGTCAGTACACCGAAGGGAACCTCTAAGCCCTCGGTCGAGCCTGGCTCGGCGGCGGCAGGCTCATCTTCCTGCACGACTTTCAGATTCTCCATGAACTCCGACGAGCCGCTCGATGACGATTCCATGTAGGTGAACTCAGGATCGGCGGTCGGACTCGGCTTGGGAAGCTCAGGCTGCCCGATTCCCAGCACAACCTTCAAGTTTTCCAGGAAGACCCGCAAACGACTGGGACC
>DATKYV010000063.1:0-2750 GCA_035528275.1 Terriglobia bacterium
GATCCCCAGTCGGCCCATGTTCTTCTCGTCCTGATCGCTGATGCCAGCAGCTTTCATCGCCTGGTCACGCATGAAGGCATAGCCGTACATGGCAAGCGCCACTTTCATCGTTGCCGAGGCTGGATCGTCTCGCAGGGCTGACAGGACGATTCGGGCATATTGAAAGGTTATGTTTGGAACGAATGGCACCACGCGGTTGATCGCCCGGACGTAGGGTGGCACATCTTCGTAGTCAAAGAAGGTTCGGCGGGCCCGCTGCGCAGCCGCCTCCGGGGTCCACCCACGTTCCCTCAAGGTGCGGAAGTAGTAATATTTCCAGATTTGGTCTTCCGCCCGGTAGAGCGTTTCGACCGTCTCTTTGCTCCTCAAGAGTTCCGCCGCCACAGGATTCGATTCCGCCCAGATTGCCACTCGCTCTTTCACGGAGAGTGGCATCGCCCCGGCTCGTACAGAGTCAATCGTCTTCCAGACGGTCTCAAACTCACCACGAATGATGTCCGTTGACGCCAGCCCCGAACGCTGGAACTCGTCCCACAGCGGCACCTCTCGCTCGCCACGCATCCCCCGGGCGAAGTCTCGAAACCCCCGCTCCATCGCCGGAATGTCCAACGCCGCCTTGGAATCACGGAAGGCCAAGGGGATGTAGTTCTCAATCAGGTTCCTCGGATGCCGGAAAGGCGAATAGACCGTCACCCACTTGCGGAGCGAACCTTCCAGAGCCCGGTAGTAATTGCTCCAAGCCCCACGCTTCCCGTACAGCGCGTTCAACCCGTCTCCAACGAGTTCCGGCACGTACCCATCTCGCAGGCGAGCAATCCACGGATTCCGTTCTGCCAGCCTGGGCGGGACTTCAAACCCGACTTCGCCCAGATTCACGTACCCCGGCTGCGCCTCATCGACGGCCAGTTGCTGCCCGATCTTCTCCAACGCCCGGGTCTTGGCAATCAGCGACCGCTCTTTGCCGAAGCCGTAGCGCAGGTTAAGGGCGAGGTCTTCGATCAGGCCATGCGCCACCATCTGCTCGTGCGTCATCGGCTCGACAATCCGCAGGTGCTTTCCGGGTAGCATCTCGCGCATTCTGACTTCGGGGTGTTCCTTCGCCCACTCCGACCGCGCCTTGATGCTGGGGAACGTCTGCTCCGTGAGACTCCGGCTACCTTCCGGGAAGTACCGGAGCCTGTAGCCCGAATTGGCCGCCACGTAGGCTCTGGCATCCTCAGCATTGTCGTAAATCGCCTCTCGACCCTCGCTGATCCTCACCGGCTTCCCGGTTGCGTCCACCACAACCCAGCGGTCGGTGGTCCGCGCCTTCAGGCTTCCCATCTCGAGCGCCGAAGGTCTCACTGCCCCGCCAGCCTTGCGGAAGAACCCAAACAGCCGCCCAGCAATCATCCGCGGGCTGAAAACGTGCTGCTTCCATAGGTTGGGATACCAATGCGCCGGCCCTTCCATCCACTCCGAGCGCACCGAGAGTCCCAGCGCCGCGCGCTCGGAAGTCATCTGTTGCGCCAGGTCGTGGGCGTACTCCGCGGCCTCCGCGATGCTGTCCTTCAGCGGGCCGCTGGTTGGTGAAAGGTCTTGCGGGATGCCCCGGGCGATCCGGTCGGCAATCACCAGTTCCTGGGGCGTGGGATCTTCTTTCAAGACCATGCGGAGAACGGCGTTGGTCTCGTTCTGAACGGCGCCGACTTCGGCGCGCGCCTCGTGCATGATGCGCTTCAGTCGGGGGTCTTCCTGAAACCACCTGCGGATTGAGAAGGGGAGCTTGCCGAAAACGCGCTCGATGGCTGACTCGATTTTCAGGGTCAGCGGTCGTATCGCCGCATCCGCGCGTTCCCAGAAGCGAGGATTGAAAACAGCATTGGCGGAGAGTTCTCCGGCTCCTGGCTTGGCGCGCGGGGGCCCCAGCCGCTCTTTCGCTTCCTCAATTTTGAATTTGACTGGCGGGGCAACACCACGGCCGCGAGGGTAGTAAACCGTGGCTTTCCCATAGGGCGAGACCCCTTCGGCGCGGCCTTCAAGTTCCGAAATCACTTGGCTGAGGCGTCCAGTGTTTACAGTTGGGTAGTCCTCGGGAGTCTCCTCAGCCAGTTTCATCTGTCGGTTCAGTTCCTTGGCTGCAACGTCAGGCTCCCCATAGAGCTGCATGGCCTTGTCTGCTTCGGCAGTCACATCAAACTGTGCCGGTCCAGCACGCTCGTAAGTTGGTCGCTTCAGCGGCTCGACGCCTTCAATCGGCTTGCCGGTAATCTGTTTGTGCAGGGTGCTGGCAGCTTCTTGCGTGCCCACGCTGAAGGTGCCATCCCCTGGAACCTGAAGTTTCTTGAGTCCTCCTTTCTCTGGCTTTTCACCCAGTGCCCGTTCTTTTTCCGTGCGCAATTCCGGTGCGACTTCTTCCAGTTTGCCCGCTAAATACTCTTCCTGCGGCTTCGTCAGTCCCGTGCGCTTGCTCACCTTGCCCGCCGCGAGCTTACTGGGTAATGGCTTTGGCTCCGCTCTCGCCGCCTTGGCCGCCTCAAACTTCGCGCGGCCCGCTTCGAGCTTGGCCCCGGCAGGAGTGGGCACCTCGGCTGGCCTTGCCTCGGCTTTCACAAGGAATTCTCTAACGCCAGTCGTCGTGGGTTTCTCGCCTTGTGAAACTTCAAAGCCCCGGACTTCGACAATTTTCGCCATCCCTCGACTTAGCAAACTGTTCAAAGCCTTGCGCTCCGCCATGCTCCAGTGGCGAAGCGTCCGATCATAAAGGAGCG
>DATKYV010000064.1:0-23807 GCA_035528275.1 Terriglobia bacterium
TTGCGGCCGGAAAGCGCCGCGAAAGTGAGAGGGGCAACGAACTCGCAAGCGCTGCGGGTCATGATGACTTGCACTTCCAGTCCGCGGTCCTGAAGGGTTCGCAGAAGATCCGCCGCCTTGTAGGCCGCAATCCCACCCGTAACTCCGAGTGCGACTCGCATGACAGGTCTCAAACCTCAGGCGCCGAACTCGCGGCGATCCCCCGGGATCAGTCCCTTCTCCAATCTTACACCCTACTTACCCGCCCGCGCCTTCTTTGACTTCTCGTTGCCGTTGCCGTTGGCAATCTCCAGAACTTCGATGGGGACGAGCCCCGCTTCCACTTCCATCTGGGCGATCTTCGTCACTTTCTTGAACGCCGTCTGGACCAGGGGCTTGGCGCCTGCTTGAAGCTGCCGGGCGCGCTTGGCTGCCACCAGGATGAACCGAAACTTGCTGTCAATTCGCCGTGCAAATTCCATTGAGATTATCCTCCAAATGTCTTGCAGATTTCCTTTGCCTGTTGCTGACCGGCCTTGCGCCGCAATCGCGCCGCCTCCACTACGGCCCGCAGGGCCCGCGTGGCCTTGGCCAGCCGGTCGTTCACCACCAGATAGTCATACTCCGGCCAGTGCCGGATTTCCTTGCGCGCCTCGCTGAGCCGCCGGGCGATGACCTCGGACGAATCGGAGTGACGGCGGCGCAGGCGCCGCTCCAGCTCCCTGAACGACGGAGGCAAAATGAAGACGCTCACCGCCTCGGGAAGCTGCATTCGGACTTGCCGGTGTCCCTGGACGTCGATGTCCAGAATCACGTCGTACCCCGCCTCCTGCGCGGCGCGCAGTTGCTTCCACGAAGTCCCGTAGAGGTGTCCGAAGACGTCAGCCCACTCCACAAACTGCGAGGCGGCGACCATCCTCTTGAAACGCTGCCGGCTGACAAAGATATAGTCCCGACCGTTTTTCTCCCCGCGCCGTCGCGGCCGCGTCGTGGTGGAGACCGAAAACTTCAATCCGGAGAGCGAATCCATCAGGCGCCGGATGAGGGTTGACTTCCCCGCCCCCGAGGGCGCTGAAATCACGATAATGCTGCCTCGCCGCAACGAGTTTTTGGCCCGGGCCGCTTTCATTCGACGTTTTGTGCCTGCTCGCGCAGTTTTTCGATCTCGGTTTTCATTTCGATGGCCTGGCGGCAGATCTCCAAGCCGATGTCCGGGATGTCCGTGGTCTTGGACAAAAGCGTGTTTGCTTCGCGATTCATTTCCTGCAGGATGAAATCCAGTTTCTTCCCGACTTCCGAACTCTCCTTGATCAGACGGTGCGCCTGGTCCAGGTGGCTGCGAAAGCGCGTCAATTCCTCCTCGACGTCAGAGCGCGAGGCGAGGAAAGCGACTTCCTGGGCCAGACGCCCGGGGTCCAATTCGACGTTGCCGAGGATTTCCTGAACGCGCTTCTCCAGCCGGCGGCTGTACAAACGCGGCACCTCCCGGGCAAGATCGGTGATCGCCTGGCACAGTGTGCCGAGCCGCTGCAAACGCGTCCGGAGGTCGCGCTCCATGGCCTCGCCCTCGCGCGCCCGCATTTCGTTCAGGCGCTCGAGGGTTTCGCCCGTCACGCGCAGCAACGCCTCCTGCCTTTCTTCCAGCTCGGATGGAGACATCTCGCCGTTGCCCGGGCTCAACATCCCGGGGACGCGCAGCAAAGCCACCAGGTCCGGTTCCGAGCCGGCCCCGAATTCCTCGCGCGCCTTCCGCCAAGCGGCGAGGTAGGCCTCGAGCATTTTCCGGTCGAGCTGAAGCTGTTCCGCGCCGGTCTTTTCGAAAACGACTTGGACTTCCACGTGACCGCGCGCCACTCGTTCCTTGACAAGCCGCCGCAGCGGGACCTCGCAGGGTTCCAGTCCCGCGGGCAGGCGGACCTGCAAGTCGAGAAAGCGATGGTTGGTGCTCTTCACGCTGACCGCCAGCGCGAACGACCCCTCTTCACTTCGAACCCGGCTATATCCGGTCATGCTGCGGATCATCGCATCATCCTGTCAGGGTGGGCGCGCTGCCCGCCATTCGCCGAAATCCCTTCAAGGCTCGGCGTCCACAAATTGCATTTCGTGGAGCCGCTGATAAATGCCCCCCCGATTCACCAGATCCTCATGCGTTCCCACTTCGGAAATCGTTCCCCGATCGAGGACCACAATCCGGTCGGCGCGCCGGACGGTGGAAAGCCGGTGGGCGATCACCACCACCGTGCGGCCCGCCATCAGATTGTTCAGGGCCCGTTGCACGAGGAGCTCCGACTCCGTATCCAGCTCCGAGGTGGCCTCGTCGAGGATGAGGATGGGCGGGTTCTTGAACAGGGCGCGGGCGATCGCCAAGCGCTGGCGCTGGCCACCGGAAAGCCGCTGGCCGCGCTCCCCTACTGTCGTTTGATAGCCGTCCGCCATTTCCATGATGAAATCGTGGGCCAGAGCCACCCGCGCCGCCTCGATCACTTCCTTCTCATTCTGCGGTCTGAGGCCATAGCAGATATTGTTGAAAACCGTGTCGTTGAAAAGAATCGTCTCCTGAGTCACGATGCCGACCTGAGCGCGCAGCGTATCGACTTTCACGTCACGAACGTCATGCCCATCGATCAGGATGCGGCCGCCCGTGACGTCGAAGAATCGCGGAATGAGATTGACCAGGGTCGTCTTCCCGGCGCCGCTCGACCCTACAATGGCGACCACCTCGCCATTCTCGATTCTCAGGTCCACGTTCCGGAGCAGGGGGATGCCATCCTCGTATTCGAATTCGACCCCCTCGAAAACGACCTCCCTGCGGAAAGGCGGCAGGTCGATGGCCCCGGGTTTATCGGCGATTTCGGGCCGCACATCCAGGAAATTGAAAACCTGCTCGGAAGCGCCCACCGCCTGCTGGAGGGCATTGTTCACGCCGGTGAGGCGCTTGATGGGCTCGTACATTTTGATCAGGGCGTAGAGGAATGCCACGAACCCGCCGGTGGTCTGAGCGTGATAGATAATCTGATTGCGGGCATAGAGCAACAAGCCGGCGATGGTGATCGCGCCGAGCATTTCCATGAGCGGCGAAGTCGCCGATTGAGCGATGACCCAGCGCAAATTGATGTTCAGCAATCGGCGCGTGGCCGCCTTGAACTTCGCCAGCTCGAACCTCTCCATGACGAAGGCCTTCACAATCCGAATGCCGGAAAACGTCTCCTGCAGGACGTTGTTGATCTCCGCCATCTTGTCCTGGCTGGAGCGGCTCGACACCCGGATGTAGCGCCCGATGTTGACCGAGGGAAACACCACGAAGGGAATCAACGCCAGAGAAACCAGCGCCAGCTTCCAATCCACGTAGAACACCACGGCCAGGAGGCCGACGAGCGTGAAGGACTGTTTCAGGAAATCCGCTGAGACCTGAGACACGGCGTTCTGGATCTTCTCGATATCGCTGGTGATCGCCGACATCAATCGCCCCGTGGGGTTTTTGGTGAAAAAGCCCACCGATTGCTGAATGATTCGTGAATAGAGCAGATTCCGCAGATCCCGGACCACCGAGTGGCCGATGAAATTGATGAAGTAGGTGGCGAAGAATTCCGAGAGGCCCTTCGCCACCGTCACGACAACGATGGCGATGGCCACCACCGTCCACACGTTGTGGACACGGGGCGGCATGAAATCCTGGAGATGGACGCCGCCGCCCCCGAAGGGCCAGTGGAAAAGCAAAATGGGAGTGGATTGGGCCTGCGCGTCGAGAACACGGTCAAAAACCGGCTTGATGAGCAGCGCCGTGAGCGCTTCGCAAAATCCCACCACCGCCATGAGCACGACGGCGGCGAAAAAGCGCAGGCTGTAAGGCCGGATAAAGCCTAGGAGGCGTCGGATTTGGCTCATCCACCATCCCGGCCCGCAGGCTGGGCCGCCAGCGGGCGCTCAAAACAACGTATCGTAGTTCCTCGGCCAGCGGGCCGTCAAGCAAAGACCCGTCCCCAGACCAGACTTGTGGAAAAAGGCGGCCCATAACTTCCATTATATCAATTGAATACGAGGATTCTTAAGAATCTTCGGGTTTGGTAACAAAAAGGTAATCAGGTCTGGGTTTCGAGAAGCTCCAACCCCATCGCCGCCGCTCCATACAGGGGCGAATAGACCCCCAGCTCCGTCAACACGATTTCGGTAGAATAGTGAATGGTCGGCGAGGAGAGCTCCTCCAGAGACTCGTGCACGGGCTCCAGGAGGACGTTTCCGGCCAGCGCCACACCTCCGCCCAGAATGATTCTGTCGGGATTGACGATGCGGATGACGGTGAGGAGGGCTCGGGCCAGCCATCGAGCGGCCTCGCGGATGATTCGGCCGGCCGCAGTATCGCCTTCCGCGGCCGCTTGCACCACGGCTTTGGCGGTGATCTCGTCGGCGCTACCACCGCTGAGTTCGATCATGCGGGCCACGCTTTCCGGTCGCCGCACCGCCCACTCTCGCCCCCGTTGGGCGATGGCCGAGCCGGAGCAAAAAGTCTCCAAACAGCCCCGCGCTCCGCAGGAGCAGATCACCCCGGAATCCGAAACCGGCAGATGCCCCACCTCGCCCGCCAGGCTGTCCTTGCCCCTGAAAACTTTCCCGCCGAAGACGAACCCTCCGCCGATTCCCGTACTTAAGGTGATGTAAGCGAGCGACTCGGCGCCCCGCCCTGCGCCGAAACGGTACTCGCCCAAAGCTCCGGCGTTCGCGTCGTTATCGAGGCGGGCGGGAATTCCCAAGGTCTCCTGAACCCACTGTGAAAGCGCAAAATTCTCCCACCCGGGAGCGTGGATCGAAGTGACGAGCTGGCGCTGGAAATCCACCGGCCCGCCAAAGCTGATTCCGCAGGCTTTCACCGGGAAGTCGCTGCGCTCTTTGAGAGCCAGGCAACGCTCGCGCAGTTGGTCGAGCATCCAGTCGCGCCCGCCGGAGCGCAACGTGTCGCCCTCGGAAGTCAGCAGCCGGCGGCCTTGGTGGTCGAAGAGTCCGAGGCGGAATTGGGTCCCCCCGATATCGATTCCGATGACGTTGTTCACGGCATTCTCTCCGTATTCAGAATCTTGCCGTCTGGCCGATTTCCCGGTCCGGCGGTCAGGTCGCGGAGCGACCGATATCGCGGTGGAGTACTTTCGCCCGATAGCCCTCTCGCGCCAACTCCTGGCTAATCTGCTCAGCCAGGTAAACCGACCGATGCCGGCCGCCGGTGCAACCGATGGAGATCGTGAGATAGCTCTTCCCCTCCCTCACGTAGCTGGGGAGAAGGTAAAGGAGCAGATCCATGACGCGCTTGGTGAACTCCGCAGTCTGGGGAAACGAGTTCATGTACCGCTGCACACCGCGGTCCCGGCCCGTCTTCTCCTTGAAGCGCGGAACGTAGTTGGGGTTGGGAAGGAACCGAACATCGAAGACGAGGTCCGAGTCCGTTGGGACACCGAACCGGAAGCCAAACGAGACCACGGAAACCAGCAGCGCCTTTCGAGTCTTGAGACCGCCGAACCGCGCCTGCACCAAGTCGCGCAGCTCGTGGACGTTCATCCGCGTCGTATCGATCACCACATCGGCGAGCTGGCGCATGGGCTTGAGGAGGACGCGCTCCAGGCGGATTCCCTCGCGCACCGGGAGGTCGCGTCCCAGGGGGTGCGGTCGCCGCGTCTCTTCAAAACGGCGAATCAAGGCCTGGTCCGAGGCCTCGAGGAAGACGATCGTGGTTTTCAGTTTGTCCCGCATCAGATCGCGATGCATGGCGGGGAGCTGGCTCAAGGCCTCGCCGCCGCGGATATCCACCACCACCGCGGCCCGCTGGATACGGCTGCCGGGCGCGGAGAAAAGCTCCGCAAACTTCGGAATCAGGCCGACGGGGAGGTTATCGACACAGTAGAACCCCAGGTCCTCGAAAACTTTGAGGACCGAGCCTTTTCCCGAACCGCTGAATCCGGTAATCACCACGAATTGTCGCAGGGAACTTCGGGAAGGCTTGGTTTTCATAGGCGCCCGCAGTCACCGGGGAGATCGCACGGCCCCGAGGGGAGGCGTTACGTCCCTGCTCGTTCGAAGACTTGCCCTCGCCCACTCCTCGATTGCGGGAAGAGGCCTTTCCCGCCTCCAGCCCGCCGGGTGACGCCTGAGGATCGAAATTGTTGTTTCAGGGCTCGGGCTCGATCAGGCCGAGGTTGCCATCCGGCCGACGGTAAATGACGTTCACGCGCTCCGTATCGGAATTGCGGAAAACCACCAAGCCGCGAATGCTGGAGTCGAGAGACTCGATGGCTTCTTCCACCGTCAGGGGCTTGATCGGGATCCGCTCCCTCTCCAGCACGCGGTGTTCTTCATGGTCGACACGCTGGGTGCCCAGAATGTTCAGCAGGATGGCGGAAGTCGGTTTGGGTCGCCGCTTCGTGGTGCGTCGTTTCTCCAGCAGCCGCACGGCCTGCCGCTCGAGCTTGTCGAGCGCTCCGCTGATGGAGCTGCGCGGGTCCGTCGTCTCCTCGATTCCAACCAGGGTATGGTCTCGAAAGCTCAGAGTGATTTCTGCCAAGCGGCGGTGTTTTTCCGCGGTCAGGATGATGTGAATCCCGTACCGGTCGCGCAGGAGGCGGGTAAGTTTGCGTAATCGCCCTTCGGTGTAGTGGCGCAGGTCGGGAGTGATTTCCATCTGTCGGCCAGTGTACTCGATCCGCATGGGCAGACCTCCTCGAGCTTCTCCGGAGGGGAATTGAACATCAGAGTGCTTCTCAAGCCTTCACCCTTCGCTGGTGGGTGCTGGGAATTCGCATATCCTCACGGTACTTCGCCACCGTCCGCCGGGTAACGCAGATGCCCTTTTCGCGCAGCAGATGGGCGATCTGGTCATCAGTCAGGGGATGGGCCGCGTCTTCCTCTTCGATCATCTTCTTGACCAGCCGCTTCAAGTTTATGAGCGAGACCGAGGCTCCCGAAGGCCCTTGCACGGCTTCGGAAAAGAAGAACCGCAGTTCGTGAACACCCTGGGGCGTATGGGCGTACTTGTTGGCCACAGCCCGGCTGACCGTGGAGGGATGAACGCCCACCTCTTCAGCGACTTCCTTGATCATCATGGGCCGCAAAAAGTCGATGCCCTTGTCCAGAAACTCGCCCTGGCGGCGGATAATCGCCTCGCAAACCCTGACGATGGTATGCTTGCGCTGTTCGATGTTCTTGATGAGCTGGATGGCGGAGGTGAACCGTTCCTTGACGTAGTTCCGGACTTCCCGTGTCGTGGTGGATTCATTCATCAGGCGCCGGTAGTGGCGGCTCAGACGCAACTGCGGAAGCCCGTCCTCATTCATAATGATCTGGTAGCCCTCGCCCATTTTGACGAAGACCACGTCCGGTTCGATGAGCCGCGCCTGCACCTTGTTGTACCGCTGGCCGGGGCGAGGGTCGAGAGTGCGGATGAATTCCACACACCGCTCGACGGCCTTGACAGGACGGTCCAGAGCCCGGGCGATCTCGCGGTACTGTTTGTTCTGGAGCTGCTTCAAATGGTTGATGACAACCTGCTGGGCGAGCGTATTGTCGGGCGCCAAGGTGCGAATCTGGATCAGCAGGCACTCGCTCAGGTCCCGCGCCGCCACGCCCGGCGGGTCGAATTCCTGCGCCAGGGCCAGCGCGGCCTCCACGTCTTCCAGCTTGTGCTCGCCGGTTTCGGCGATTTCTTCCAAGCTGGCTGTCAAGTACCCATCCTCGTTCAGGTTTCCAATGATCGAGTACCCGGCTTCGCGGACCACGTCCGGGCAGATGGAAAGGCTGAGCTGCCACTCCAAGTGGTCGGCCAAGGAGGCGGGCTGGGACAGAAAATTCTCGAAGGAAGGTTTTTCGATCACTTCACTGGCCGGCGAACGGAAGCCGGGATCCAGGTAGTTTTCAAAGAACGACCCGAAGTCGATTTCCTGAAACGAGTCGTGGTTGTCGCCGGAAGTGACTTCCCCGTCCGCCGCCGGAGTGGCGGGACTCTCGGCCTGGGCTTTCTGCTCCACTTCCTCGGTGGGCGGATAGTTCTCGCCGAGCTCTTCCAGGACCGGGTTGGCGATCATCTCCTGGTTGATCATCTCGCGCAGCTCGAGCTTGTTGAGCGCCAGAACGCTCACCATCTGGACGAGCCCGGGCGTCAGGATCTGCTTCTGCGCAACCTTGAGGCTCAGACCGATTCTGGGTTGAGTTCCGCCCATCAGACTGCCAGTTGAAAACTGTCTCCCAGGTAGATTCTCTTCACTTCCGCGTCGTTGCCGAGTTCTTCCGGCGTCCCGGCGCGGAAAATCCGTCCACCGTTTATTATATACGCCCGGTCGGTCACGCGCAGGGTTTCGCGCACGTTGTGATCCGTCACCAGGATGCCGATCCCCGTCTTCTTGAGCTGGACAATAATTTGCTGGATGTCCAGCACGGTCAGAGGATCGATTCCCGAAAAGGGCTCGTCCAAGAGTATAAAGGAGGGCGAGATGACAAGCGAGCGGGCGATTTCCACGCGCCGCCTCTCCCCTCCGGAGAGCAGGTATCCGTAGCTTCGCCGGACGTGCTGCAATCCCAGCTCTTCAATCAGCTCTTCCAACCGCTCGCGGCGCTGGTGGGCGGTCAGGGGTAACGTTTCCAGGACCGCCAGGATATTTTCTTCCACCGTGAGTTTTCTGAAGATGGAGGGCTCTTGAGGGAGGTAACTGATTCCATTTCTCGCCCGGAGGTACATCGGCAGGTGCGTAATGTCCACTCCGTCGAGCAGGACTTGGCCCGAGTCCGGGACCGTCAAGCCCACAATGATGTAAAACGTTGTCGTTTTTCCCGCGCCATTCGGCCCAAGTAACCCGACCACCTCTCCCTGAGCGATCCTGAGATTTACGTCGTCAACGACCTTGCGTCCCTTAAACGACTTTGTCAGGTCGACTGTGGAGAGAATCTGCATTGTCGTTCATTGCGCGATACGGTGCTTGGATACAGTGCGCGATTCATCACCTCCGTCGACGAGCAGCGTATCATCGCGTATGAAGAATGTCAAACGTTGGCCCGTCGTGAAGCCCTTCTGCTCATCACGAAGCGTTGGAGGTCCGCCGGTAAGGAGGATTTTTCCCTCCGCCGCGAAGTATTCGGCGCGATCGCCCGTCGCGCGACGGCCCGGCTGGCGGACTTTGACGCCGCCCTCGGCCACGGCGCGGTCCACCTCGGCGCTCTGCGCGCCGGCCTGGTCGCGGAAGTAAACGTCCACGCGGTCCGCCTCGAGCGTGGTGTTCTCCGCGCGCAGACGCACATTTCCGCGGTAGCTCGCCTTGCGTCCCTGGTCGAGATACTCCAGGCGGTCCGCCTGAATCGTCACCGGCCGATTCTCAACCTGTGATTCCGGGCGCGACGCTCCCGGAACCCGCGAAGCCGGCTGGAGGTGCGAGGTTCGAACCCCGGAGCCGGAACTGACCCGGCGTTCCCGCCGGTACACGTTGAGCGAAGACGACTCCACAACATCCGCGCCGCGCCACACCCGCACATTTCCTTCGTAATGCAGGAATTCACTTTTGCGCTTGGCCACCACGCGGTCCGCAAGCACGTTGGTGGGTCCAAGGCGCGAGGTCGCGTCCTCGAAGTGAGTCGAACGAACGTTTCCGATTCCTTCGGCCGTGTCAGTGCGCATGTCCAACGCGATCCGTTCGGCAAGGATGCGCGTGTTCGAATCACGGAGCTGCGGAGCGCCGGTCAGAATCAAGGTCTCGTCCGAAGACGAGTATCGGGCCTCTTGGGCGGTGCCCTGACGGTCGCCGTCACGGAATCGGAAGTCCTCGAACTGGCGCAGCAGGCGAAGCTCCTGCGTTCCGGGGTCAAACGTCGCTTCCAAACGCTGAGAAGTACTCGTCGCCGGTTTCCCGTTCTCCGTCCCGCGCGGGGGGAAGAAATCAATCTCCGTCCCGGAGTCGCCCCGGATTCTCTCCAGCCCGTTGCGCGGTCCAAACCCCATAAGGAACTGTCCGGCGGTGACCACCCGTTGCCCCACCTTGGGATCGAAGGGAACTATAACGAGTTTCCCGGCACCCACCGTCTGAGCTTCCGCCAGGCTGCGCCCTTCCGGCTGAAAGGTGAACTCCAATTCCGCGGCAGTCAGTTCCCTCCTCCCCGGCGGCAGGTCGCCGGCAGAAGACCCCGCGTGGCCGGCGTCGTGCCGAGAGTCGAGGCTCAAATGAACGTTTCCGCTGGCGGTTCCGCGCTGCGCGCGGGGCTGCTCTCCCTCGAAACTCACTTCCACCCGCTGGGCTTCCAGGCGGCCCGAGGACCCATCGCGGCTCGAGGACACGGTCACCGCGCCTTCGGCGACGACCTGGCGCAATTCCCCGCTGGGAGGGTCGAAATCCGCTTGCAGCCGATCGGCCGCGCCTTTCAGCGCGCCACCCTGCGATGATTCGTTGGCCCGCACTCCCTCTTCGAGGACCGCGCGTCGAATGCGATTTTCCCGGTCAAGGTACACCGTCCCCCGGTCGGCTCCGACGCGCCGGCCCTCCTGGCTGAACTCCACCGGCCCGCCAAGCTCAATCTCTCCTTTTTCCTTCTCATAACGCGCCCGGCCGGCCGTGAGACGCAAAGGCGCGGACGCCTCTTCACCCGCGCGCAGGCGCACCTCGGCGCTGACGTCGTTCCTCAGCTCCAGCCAACCCTCCTTCGCGGCATAGGCCATACCCACGGCTGAACCCGTAACCGGGCCGATGCGAAATTGCACAGGTTCCTCGCTCACCACAAGTGAACCCTTCTGCTGAAAGGACAACTTAGAGGTTTCAAGATGCACCGAGCGATCGGCCACGCCTTTTGCCCCTTCGGGGGGTGCGTTCAGTTCAATTTCGACCTTTCCGGCACTGAAGAGGTCGCCGGATTTGGCGTTGTACTCGCATTGCCGGGTGCGCAGGATGTCGCGCCGATGGCCGGTTTTCCCAAAGAACTCGACAAAGACATCCTCCAGGACTGTTGCTCCTCCCTCCTGAAAAGCCACGGTACGCGCCGCGTGGACGGTGAAGACCTGGCGGCCCTCGTCCGACCGCGTGAAGGTATACCCGGAAAGTTGCTGGTTGACATCCTTGGGGAGTGTGCGAGGCGCCTCGAGGGGTTGTTCTCCCCCCCGGTTGCTCCACCAGTAGGCCAGAGCAATGCCGATGACCGTTACGCACAGCGCTCCGGCCACCAGGCTGGCAATCAGCCTTCTGCGTCTGGCAAGGCGTGTTGTGCGTTCGGCTGTTTCCACCACCCCAGCTCCTCAGCGGGCCGCGACGATTCCAGAGTTCCGCGGATCAGGATTCCCACAGGTGACGTCCAACCCCCCGAACCCCTCTCAAGCCTCCGCCTGGCGCAGGTCACGGAGAATCAACTGGAGCGTCGAGACACCCTGGTAGACGTTCGTGTCCAGTGTGAAGGCCAAATCCAGGAATTGCCCAGACTCCAGTTCCCGACTCCTTTCGGCCTGTCTCCAAGCCAGGGCGTCAAAGGCTTCTCCTCCCTGCGTTACCCTTAGTTTTAGATGCTTTTCCTTCAGCACGCGGGGCGGTGCCGCCAAGCGGACTTTCCGCGCCGCGAATACCGGTTTGGGATTCCCGGACCCGAACGGCTCAAGCCTTTGCACCTCCTCCAGGAGCTTCCAGTCGACTTCCTGGAGACCCAGCTCGGCATCGATGCGCTGCGTTGGCTCGAGGTCCTCCGGCCGGAGGAGCGCACGGGCGCGGTCTTCAAACCGCGCTTCGAGTTCCGCGATGCGCCCGGCGGGCAACGCGAATCCCGCCGCCTGCGCGTGGCCTCCAAAGCGCTCGAAGAGATCGCTCATCGGGGTGAGGGCTTCGAGGAGGTGAAACCCCCGAATGGAACGTCCCGACCCCACGCCCACGCCGTCTTCGATTCCCACCACCAGCGTCGGACGGTAGGCGCGCTCGACAACGCGCTGCGCGACGATGCCGATGACCCCGCGGTGCCACCCTTCCCCGGCAAAGACCAGCGAGTAGCGACCGGATATTCCCGGGTGCTGCGCCATGAGGTCCGTGATCTCGCGAAGGATTTCGTCTTCCGTCCGTTGGCGCTCACGATTCAACAGATCCAGTCGCGCCGCGATGCCGCGCGCCCTTTCGACGTCCGGCGTCGTCATCAGCTCGATGACCTCAGCGGCGTCTTCCATTCGGCCCGCGGCGTTCAGTCGTGGCGCAATCCGAAACGCCACATCGTTCGCCGTCACCGCCTGGCCGGCGAGGCCGGCCACTTCCACCAGCACCTCCAGACCCGCTTGCGAGGGCGCGCCCAATCCGGCCAGTCCGAAGTGGGCGATGACTCGGTTCTCGCCCAAGAGCGGAACCACATCGGCAATGGTGCCGATGGCCACGAGCTTCAGATACGACCCAAGAACGCGCTCCGACATTCTTCCTTCAAGCAGCGCCTGAACCAGCTTGAACGCCACGCCGACGCCGGCGAGCGACTTCTCCGGATACGCGCAATCCTCGCGCCGCGGGTTCAGGATGGCGCAGGCGGGGGGTAAGCGGTCCTCGGGCAGGTGATGGTCGGTCACAATACAGTCCACACCCAGGTCTTGCGCCCGGGCAATGACCGCGTGTTCGCGGATTCCGGTGTCAACGCTGATCACCACACGAATACCATCCGCTGCCGCCCGCTCGACCACCGGAACGCGCATCCCATAGCCGTCCGTCAGACGGTGCGGGATGTACGCTTCCACCCGGGCGCCGAGCGATCGAAGCGCCGTCAGCAGGACGACAACTGCCATCGCCCCATCCACGTCGTAGTCGCCGTAGATGAGGATTTTCTCTTTTTGCTCGACGGCCCGCCGCAGCCGTTCCACGGCTTGGCGCATGCCGGCCATCCGATAGGGGTCGTAAAGATGGGTGAGACGAGGTCGGAGAAAACGGTTCCCCGCTTCCGCGTCCTCGATGCCGCGCTGAACCAGGAGCCCCGCCACGAGTGGCGGCACGTTCAACTCCTGGGCAAGCCGCCGGGTAATTTCGGAATCAGGAGAGGAAACCAGCCAGCGCATGGATTAAGGGGCATCGTGGCAGAAGACTAAGCCGGTTGCAAGTCTTTGCCGTTCGAGGGTTGATACGGTCCTTGATCGTTGCGAAAGGGGGGAAACCCGACCGGGGAGGGGTTAAGCGCGGATTCCTTCGCCGGCCATGGCGATGCCGTTCCGGGTGGTGTTCTTGACGAGATACATGGCCTCGTCGGCCATGCGCAGGAGCTCCTTGCGCGTCCGGCCGTCGTTGGGAAAAGAGGCCACACCAAAACTCGCGGTCACCTTGATGTTCAGCCCCTCGTCGGTGAAGAAGACCTTGGAGTTCAGCAGGTCTTTCAGACGCCGGACCACCATCAGGGAGTTCTTCTTCGCGGTCTGAGGCAGCAGGACGACGAATTCGTCGCCGCCGTATCGGAAGGCATAGTCGATAAGGCGAAGGTGTCCTTTGATGATGTCGCCGATCATCCAGAGCAACTTGGAGCCCACCAGGTGCCCGCGCGTATCGTTGATCTGCTTGAAGTGGTCGAGATCCAGAAAGATGACGGAAAACTCGTAGTTGTAACGGGTGGAGCGGTAAATCTCCGCGTCGAGGACAAAGTTGAGGTGGCGCGCGTTGTAGAGCGCCGTGCAGTCATCGGTGATGGTCAGCTCGTGGATACGCTGAACGTAGCGGGCATTCTCGAGGGCAATCGCCGCGTAATCGGCCAGGCTCTTGAGGATGGGGATGTCCTCTCGGCGGAAGCTCTCGCGACCCAGGCAGTTCACCAGCTCGATGACCCCCAGGATCTTCTCCCGACCCCGGATGGGAACGCAGACCACCGAGCGGGTGTCCATCTGCGTCAATTCGTCAAAACGGCGGCTGAAGCGCGGGTCGCGCTTGACGTCCTCGATCAGGACGGGATCGCCGTGCTGGGCCACCCAGCCGGCGATCCCTTCACCCAGCTTGAGCCGCACGTCTTTCAGCTTGTGGGCGCCGGCGCCGATGGCAATCTCGAAATAGAGCTCCTGGGTCGCCTCGTCCAACATCAGCAGCGACCACGTGTCGGGCTGAAGGAAATCGCTGATCTTCTCCATCACCGTCTGGAGGATCTTCTGCAGGTCGAGCGTCGAGGCCAGCGCCTTCCCCACCTCGTGAAACAGGGAGAGCCGTTCGATCTGCCTTTTCAGTTCGACAATCTCTTCTTTGTTATCCATCGTCCACGGGACGTAACTTCTTCCTCCGGAAGCCTTTTACACTTTTAAACCATCGCCCGGCTCTTTTCAACTGGTTTTTGCGACCGGCGGCGTCGTGCGAGAAGCAGGAGCGCGACGGGGGTGAATCGGTCATGTCTCCGCCAACCCGCCGCAAATCAATTGACACCGGTCACCCCTGGAAATACTATCATGTCTGCTCATCAAATCCTTTGCTGGCGAGATCGTGCCGATGGCCACATTTGGCGAGAATTTGCGGCGCGAACGTGAGATGCGTGGAGTTTCGCTGGAAGAAATCTCCGCCGCCACCAAGATCAGCAGCCGCTTCCTTGCAGCGCTGGAGAACGAGGAGTTCGCCAAGCTCCCGGGAGGAATCTTCACCCGCGGCTTCATTCGTGCTTACGCCAAGTATCTGGGCCTGGATGAAGACCACGTTATGGCGGAGTATCAGCTCGTCGCCAGTCCCGGGTCGGAGCTCGACCTTGGCCGGCTGGCGATGGCCCAACCGAAGGCCCGGCGGGGAAAATCTCACGCCTCGCTCTACGCTATCCTTCTGGCCATCGGCATGCTGGGTGCCGGCTACGCCATCTTCCAGTATTCTCGCCGGATCCCGCAATCACCAAGCGTCGTTCGGCCCTCACCGCCGCCCCGCAGCTCCGACAATGGGAACACCGCCGCCGTCCCCGCGGCTCAGGCCCCCGTCCCCGCGACTCCGGCGCCGGGGGCGAGTGAGGCGGGAGCGGGAAGTTCACCGAGGGTCGAGCAGACCGTGCCCGCCCCCGACTACGGATTTCCAGCGGTTGAGAGCGGCCTGATTCTTCAGGTGGCGGCGACCGAACGGTCCTGGGTGGCGATTGACGCGGACGACAAGACGGTTCTGCAGCGCGTCCTGAATCCCAACGAAATCCAAACCCTTCGCGCCAAGAATTCCTTTGCCGTGACCCTGGGCAACGCGCAGGGTGTGATCCTGACGCTCAACGGGGAGACACTGAAACCCCTGGGCCGCCGGGGCGAAGTCAAATCGGTTCGCTTGACGCGAGACGACCTGCACAAGAATTCTCCTTGAGGGGCTGACCATTCCGGAACGACTCGTCGATACTCTGCGCGAAGGACGCGCCCCGGGCGTCATCCGGCGCAAAGGGGCTACGGGCGAACTCCCGATTTCCCTGGAGGAGAAGATCGAAGTCCTGGTCATTCTCTCCACCGACTCGGACGAAGAGACGCGCAATACCGCCTTCTATACCTTGCAGACCTGGAATATCGCGGAAGTTAACCAAGTCCTCTCCAACCCTGCCACCCCTATTCCGGTTCTGGACTTTGCCGCCAATCACCTGATGCGCAGCCGCCCGGAGATTCGAGAAGCATTGCTCGCCAACCTCACGCTCCCTGACGACATCCGCGAATGGATCCAGCGCGAGGGCCCCCCGGTGGACGAGCCCAAGGGGCCGGCGCTCACGCCCGCGCCCACCCCCGTGGACCTGACCACGCCGACGGAGCCTGGGGGAGTCGGCGACAAGGAGGGGCAGCGCGAAACGCTCCTGCAGAGAATCGGCCGCATGTCCGCCGCCGAAAAAATCTCAATGGCGCTGAAAGGAAATCAGGAAGAGAGGCTGCTCCTCATCCGCGATTCGAACAAGCTCGTGGCGCGCGCGGTGTTGCAGTCTCCCAAGGTCACCGACGCCGAAATCGACTCGTTCGCCTCCATGAAGAACGTCACCGAGGAGGTGCTGCGCCTCATCTCCATGAACCGCGCGTTCATGAAGAGCTACTCGGTGGCCCGCAACCTCATCAACAATCCCCGCGCCCCCATCGCCGTCGCCCTGCCGCTGATAAACAGACTCAACGACCGCGACATGAAAATGCTGGCCACCAACAAGAACGTGGCCGAAGTCCTGCGCGGCATGGCGGCAAAAATCATCAAGGCCAAGCAGGAAGCCAGCAAACCCAAACTCCCCGGGAAGCACTGACCGCCGCATGGCAAGGCCGGTGGCTGTGGACCATGCCCTTGGGGTGTGGCGCGCCATCCGAGGCCGCGCCGCGATTTGCGGGAGAACGTGGCGCCAACCGGAACCTGTCCCGATTCATTCGGGAGGTCGGCATATGCCCACCTGAAGGTGGGCGCTACATCCCCGATTCTCAGCCCTTTTCCGGGGGCGCTGCCCCCGGCTACTCACGTTGAATCCGTCGGTCGACGGATTCTTTCCTGTAGCGGCGGTGTCCCCACCGTCGCGGCGCGGCGCGTCTGCGCCACCCGCAGAGGAGTTCAGGTGTATATTGGCGGTCGGTGGAAAACCACCCTAGCAATGCCGGCTGATAGGAGATGAAAGATGAGCACTGCCGGAACGTTGTCGGATTACAATCACCCCTCCATCCAAGCGAAAGCAAACGAAATCTCAGCGGACAAAGCCACCCTATTGGAGAAGGTGGAGAGCCTCTTTCTCTTCGTTCGTGACGAGGTTAGATTCGGATTTCCGCCAAAGTGGGATGAGGTGAAGGCATCAGAAACAATCCAGTATGGACTAGGTTATTGCAATACGAAAGCCACATTGTTTCTAGCACTCTGCAAAGCGATCAACATTCCAGCTCGCATCCACACAGGACTCATCGATATCGAGATTATGAGGGGCGTCCTCCCTTCATTCGCCTTCCCGTTCTTGCCAAGCTCCGGGGGTCATTCATGGCTCGAAATTGAAATTGCAGGCGAGTGGAAACCCGTGGATTCCTATATCAACGACAAGCCGTTGTATGAGGCAGCTTTGAAGGAACTTCAAGAGAGTGGAGAAGCCACCGGCTTTTCAATCTCCCAGGCCAGAGGACCCAGTAGTTGTGAGTTCAATTTTGGTGAGAAGGGATTTGTCCATATGGGAGCGGTGATCGAGGACCATGGAACCTGGGATGACTATTCTGAGTACATGTCATCCGGCAAATATGCCCGCTGGAATCGAATGCAACTGATCTCGTATCCCATCATCGCATGGATCTGCAATCGAAGGATTGAGAAAATCCGGGCTCAAGAGACGAGAAGGATGTAGTTTGTCACGTTGTTCCCTGAAAAAGCCCACCCCGGCTGGCCGGGGTGACTACCCCTACCCCGCCCGGCGCGACGCGCTTGTAGCGCTGACCTTTAGGTCAGCACACCTCGGGGAACAAAGCGGAAATTTGCCCACCTGAAGGTGGGCGCTACATCCCCGATTCGCAGCGGCGCCGCGCCGGTTCCCCGGAGGGGAACAACGTGAGTAGTCCGTCAATTGACGGATGAAACCCACGGAAGGGAGTCAGAAACAGAAAACAAAATCATTCCGACCCCGGAGGGGTCGAATCCGTCAACTGACGGATTGAACCCGTCGGCTGACGGGTTCGCGGAATCTGATGGGGGGCCCTTTTCCGGGGGCGCTGCCCCCGGCTACTCACCTTGAATCCGTCGGTCGACGGATTCTTTCCTGTAGCGGCGGTGCCTGCCCCGGCAAGCCGTGGGTTCTCACCGCCGAATCCGCCGGTTGGCGTATACATCACGTTCTTTGCTATGTGTGCGGCCGAATGTGTTTCAAGTGGTCGCCAGGGCATGTTCTTGATGTCCGTCAGCCCACTGCCCCGGCCGGGACGGGGCTGACGGATTCGGGATGTCGCGGGCCCGAAAAAGCCCACCATGGGTGGCCTTGGGGGCTAAATCCGCCATTCACAGACATTAAGAAGCGATGTCTGGGCCACCCCCGAGCATCAGAACGGGATGTCTTCCTCTGACACCTTGACTGGCATCCAGGGATAGGATTCTGTGTCGGAAATGAAATCATTTCCGGCGGTAACATCTCCCCAGTATTCCGGGAGTTCCCCTCCGGGTGGCTGGGACCTGAGCAGATCAAAGTCGAGAGACCATTGAGAAGAATCCCCACTCTTTTCTCGGCGCGAAACAAACTTGCACAGTCGAACAAGCTTCCCCTTAGCCAACTGGTCTTCTTTGAGGAGATCTATCTCCTGGGTTACTAAGGTTAGGGCGTCTTCCAGAGCTTTTTTGAGTTCAACGTGCGCTTCAGCCAGGACACGGTGGCTGAAAGTCAAGCCGACTTGTTTGCGGCCGATGGGCCGGAGATCCTTTCCGAGCCTGACGGGTGAGACACGCTCGGTGAGCAGGAGCGCTCGGTCCCTTAAGGCGGTCGAAATCTCAAGTAAAGCCGGCGTATTAAGGCACGCAATATTGTAGGCCTGCCAGCTGCGTTCTCGGTCGGGAACCCCGCTCGTCGCAACGATTCTCTGGTTAAGGGTGATACGAACCCATGACTTCTCGCTGCTCTGCGAGAACACTAAAGATACCAAGTCCGTTCCGAGGGTCCGTAGATGCGTGTACCACTCGTCAGGCGTATTCGTTGGCACATTTTGTCGGCACTCAATGAGGTCCACGAGCGTCCGTTCCACCGTCGAGAGCATCTGGTTCGCATTTTGCCTCGCTACCTCGACATCATTGCTACTCAGCGGCCGAAAGTGAGCAAGCGCATTCCTGATGATTCCTAATTCCTGGAGCTTCAGAGTGACCACGCTCCTTGCTGCCCGGAAATAGTCCTTGAACGCTGGCCAATAGGAGTCGTGTGTAATTAGTCCGACCAGTTCGCCGCTTGTGAGATGCATTAGCGGAGATTGGATAGGATAACTGAGGTAGCCAAAGTCTCTGCCTTGTTCAATGCGGCGCCTCGCAAGTGCAGCGATGGTCGTTTTTCTTTCATCGTCGCTGGAGACCTCCAATTCCCGCCATTTCGGACCAAATCGTTCCTTGAGGATCACGTACACGAACAGGCGGAGTGCGTTCTCGACTCGGAAAAGCACCGTGAACGCCTCATAATAGTGAGGAAACAGCCAATTAAAAGGGACCTCAACTTTCCCATCGTCGGATTTCTCGACGCCGCGCCAGTCCATGACTAGGTGCCCTCCATAGAAACTTGGCTGTCCCGCGAATGCGGCATCCATCGCGCCTTTCGCGATGTGCGCAGCCGCCGGGCGATTACCGCAATGCAATAATAACGCCTGTATACACCGAGCGCGATTCAAATGCAAGCGCGTGGAAGCGATGAATCCGTCGGCTGACGGAAACGATGAATGATGAACGGGGGATTCCCTCATTTAGCGATTTGGTGATTTAGTGATTTTGTGATTTTGTGATTTGAAGATTGGACTGATAGCTGACCACTGATCCGTCAGCTGACGGACTGAAGCCAGAAGTCAGGAGGCAGAGGGGCCGAGCTACGCCCTTGCTGGAGCACGGTTGCGACCTCATGACCGGCTTCGCGAAACAGCTCGACGGCAATGGAGCTTGTCATCCTGAGCCCATTCGCTTGTCATCCTGAGCACAGCGAAGGATCCCTTTCAATTTGCTCAGGGTGAACTCCGCGAAGGATCCCTCTTGCCGTACCACCCTTCACTCAGGTCTTTCCAGTCGGGGTTTGTCGACTCGATCAAGGCAATCTTCTTTGCCCGCAGCCGTCCCTTGATCTGCTTTTCACGATGGATGGCCGCGCGGATATCTCCGAACAACTCGAAATGGACGAGCTGATGGATGTTGTACTTGCTGGTGAATCCTGAAATGAGTTTGCGCTTGTGCTCCAGAACCCGCCGCGTCAGGTCATTGGTGACGCCCGTGTATAGCGTGCGGGAGCGATTTGTCATGATGTAGACGAAGTAGCGCTTCACGGATTCTTTGCTGGGGCTAGATCCTTCGTCCGTCAGATGACGGACTCAGGATGACGAATGGTGCTCAGCCGTGGCGCTCAAGGACGCGGGCGAGCTCTTTGCCGGAAACCGACTTCATACGACGATTTCCAGCACCCTGTCTTTGTCAGTTCGCTTGGGCTTTTCCACCTCAACGGACAGACACCCCTCGACCGCTTCCTGGACGTTCTTCATCAATTCCTCGAGAGTGTCGCCCTGGGTAGCGCAACCGGGGATGGCCGGAACTTCGGCCCAGTAGCCACCTTCTTCCGCTTCGTGAACCACAACCTTGATCTTCAAGCTTTGCCTCCACTCGGACTATCTTAGGCCGTCTTCGCCACAAAAGCAAAAAGGCCACCGCCGGGTGGCCACAGCATGGGCGGAGGCGGCGCGCGCGAGGGACGCTACACGATCTTGGGCAGCAGCGCCTCAATCAGGCGGCCAAGGTTGCGTGCTGCCTGCTTGCCGGCGGCGAGCACGTCCTCGTGCCTTAAAGGTTCAAGACCGAGTCCGGCGGCGCGATTGGTGATAGCTGCCAACGCCAGCACCCGCACACCCAACTGGCGGGCGGCAATCACTTCCGCGACCGTGGACATGCCCACGGCATCGGCGCCCAGCGTCCGGAGGGCGCGGATCTCCGCCGGCGTCTCGTAACTGGGCCCCAGCAGACCCGCATAGACTCCTTCAAAGCACTTCAGCCGCAGCGTCGCCGCGGCCCGGCGCGCCCGGCGCCGCAATTCCGCGTCGTAAGCGCGTGTCAGGTCGACGAATCGCGTCCCCCAACGGGGATCGTCCGGTCCCGCCAGCGGGTTGGCTCCCTGGAGATTCAGATGGTCGGCGAAAATCATGAAACTCCCCGTCGCCGCGTACTGGCCAATCCCTCCCGCCGCGCAGGTCAGGACCAGCGTCTTGACTCCCATAAGAGCAAGCACGCGCACGGGAAATACAACTTCGGCGGGCGCGAAACCTTCGTAGAGGTGCGGTCTCCCTTCCAGAACCGCCACCGGGACCTTCCCCCAAACTCCCAGATGGAGCACCCCCGCGTGCCCTTCAACCGTGGGCCGGGGAAAATGAGGGATCGTCTGGTAAGAGATCGTAGCTCTCTGTTGAAGACTGCGCGCCGCTTCGCCCAACCCTGATCCCAGGACCACTCCGACGCGCGGCTGCTCCCCCCAGCGCTTGGCCAGGAAGGCGGCGCTCTCCGCGGCATCTTCGTACCAGAAGCCCGAGCGACGAATTTCTCCGACAGTTGACGGATTCGATTTTCGCATTTCGGCCTCCCTGCTCCGGCGGCTCGGGTCTCTACTTCCCCGCCATCCGCGAAATGAAAAGCTGGACGAACCGCCGCGCGTCCGATTCCACGGCGACTTGGACGTTGGGCTCGACCCGCTCAATCCCTTCGATGACATACCGGCCGCCGCGCAGGACTTTTCGGTCGGAAGAATTATGCCGGCTGGCGACGGTCTCTCCGCGCGTGAACTCGCCACGCGTCTCGACGTCAACCCGCATGTCCTCGGTGCGAATCAAGCTGCGATCGACCACCGCCCCGACGGCCAGAGGATCGTGCATGAACGTTCCCTCCGCGCCCAGTTTTTCCGCAAGGCCTACCATGAATTTCAGAACGCCGGCGGCGAAATCGTTCTGCGGACCGTGAGTCTTCGCAAGCTGCTCGAGGTCGGCGCGCGTGAAGAGGGTTCTTTCCGTCACGTTCAGGCCAACCATGGTTATCGGCCAACCGGCCTCGAAGACCACTTGGGCCGCCTCCGGATCATTGTAGATGTTGGCCTCCGCCGCGGCTGTGGCGTTGCCTCCGGTTATCCCGCCGCCCATCAAGACCACTTCCTTGACGAGAGGAACAATCGAAGGGTCCTTAGAAATCGCCAGAGCGAGGTTGGTCAGCGGTCCGACCGGGACCAGGGTGATTTCGTGAGGGTATTGGCGAATCAGGTCAATGATGAGGTCGGAGGCGAAGCGCGAGTCGGCGCGGCAGGTGGGCGCGGGGAGCTCCACATCGCCCATGCCGTTCTTCCCGTGGAAGAATTCGGCGGTGATCAGTTTCTGAGCCAGTGGCTGCCCGGCGCCCCGCGCCACAGTGACGTCGCACCGGCCGGCGAGCGAAACCAGCTTCAGAGCGTTCTCCACGCCTTGCTCGACAACCACGTTCCCGGCCACCACCGTGAGGGCTTTCACGTCGAGCTCCGGCGAGTTCAGCGCCAGGAGAATGGCCATGACATCGTCGGCGCCGGGGTCCGTGTCGATGATGACCTTGCGGGCTTCCTGGGGCGCACCGAAGGCCGACACGCCGAAAATCAACACAGTCCCTGCCAGGACGGCACATCGCAACGATTTTCTCACAACAACCTCCCATTGCCCGACCCCGCCGCATTCGGCCGCGAAGAGGGGATCCTATCGATCGCCTTGCAGCAGCCCCCCGAGCAAATCTCCGCCAATGCCGGCAACGCCCTTTTTCTCCCCGACCTGGGAACGAGTGGCAGCCAGAATGCGGTCGGCGAGCCGCGAGAAAGGCAGACTTTGCAGGTAGACCAGTCCTGGACCGGTCAAGGTGGCTAAGAAAAGTCCTTCTCCGCCGAACAGAGCGTTCCTGAAGCCGCCTATAAACTGAATGTCATAGTTCACCGAGGGCGCCAAAGCCACCAGGCAGCCAGTGTCAACGCGCAGCGTCTGTCCGGGAAGGAGATCTCTCTGAACGATCGTCCCGCCGGCGTGAATGAATGCCATGCCCTCGCCTTCCAGCCGTTGGAGGATGAAACCCTCGCCGCCAAAGAGGCCCGCGCCCATCCTGCGGGTGAACGCCACCTCGATCTCGATCCCCTTGGCCGCGCACAGAAATCCATCCTTCTGGCACAGAAAGCTTCCACCCACCTGGCCCAGGTCAAGCGGGATGATTTTTCCCGGGTAGGGCGCGCCGAAGGCCACATGCCTTTTGCTGCCGGCCTGGTTCAGGAAGGTGGTGATGAAGAAACTCTCGCCGGTGATCATTCGCTTGAAGCCCCTGAAGAGCCCGCCGCCGGTGGAGGTTTGCATCTCGATGCCCGCCTCCATGAACATCATGGCGCCCACTTCGGCGCGCACGCCCTCACCCGGATCGAGCTCGACTTCCACAAGCTGCATGTCGTCACCGTGGATTTTGAAGTCGATAACATCCGCCATCCTTTCACCTCCCTCGGGTGTGAATTCTTCTGGTGGTTTTCTTATCGCCCTGAACGAGTCTCGAAATCTCTCGTTCGGGATGGTAGGTCGCTGGTCCGAGCATGTCAATGGCGGCCGGCACGTAACCCCTGCGGTGCCCGCACCCATCAGATGGAATCATGGGTAGTGGGTCAAATTGCTGTAGCGGCGCTCTCTGAGCGCCGGAAGTCCTTGAGAACTAAGATTCGGCGGTCAGAGACCGCCGCTACAAAAAGCCAAACTGGCCCACCACCGAATCATGCGGGTGCTGGCCCGGCGGGCGTTGCTCGGTTATAATCCCCGAGGGATTTCGCAGGGCGCAACTTTCCGACGGGAACCTTTTGCTGACGTGCCTCCGCGGCCGAACACTTTCGACCGGTTCAGAGCCTTTGCGGCGTACTTCCGGCGGAACCGCTCGTTTCTGGGCCGGGTGTTCAAACAGTACGCCTGGAACACGGTCAACGTGCGAATTTTGAAGCGCACGCGCGTTGTCGAGCCCCTCTCCGCCATTTTCTATGTGACCCACCGCTGCAACCTGGCGTGCCACTATTGCACGCAAAAGTATCCCGACGTGCTGAGCCAGGAAGTCTCGACGGAAAAGACCATCCAGCTCCTGCGCATCGTCCGGCCGCAGTTGGGCTCGCTTTACATCACGGGCGGCGAGCCGCTGGTGCGCGCCGATTTGGACGAAATTCTGCGCGCCGCGGCGGAAATGCGATATTCGATCATCCTTCACACCAACGGCGCGCTGCTCGACCGGCGCGAA
>DATKYV010000065.1:0-30471 GCA_035528275.1 Terriglobia bacterium
GTGGCGCCAATGGTCGTGGCGCGGCCCCAGGGCCAATGCGCTTGAAGGCGGTCGGCGACGTAGCCGCCCATCAGCACACCTCCGATGGACCCGACCAGCACGAGGAATCCCATCCAGGTGGAAGCCTTGGCGACGCTGAGATTGTGGTAGCGGCCTGCGAAAACCGGTCCCCAGGTGATGAACGCCGTGCTCGCGAAGACCACGAACATGCCTCCGGCGATGACCATCAGGTAGGCGGGAATCTTCAGCAGGCTCCAGACCGCCGGAGCTTTTTCGGCCGTCGGCGCGATGTGAACGCGCAGTCGGTAGGCGGAGATCGCCAGCAGGAAGCCCGGCACTCCCACCAGGAAGAACGCCCAGCGCCACCCGACCCATTGGGAAAGGAGTCCACCCACCGCCAGCCCCAGCACACCGCCCACCAGCATGCCCAGGTTGAAGACCGCTTGGACGCGCGCCCGGAAGCCGCGGGGAAAGCATTCGGAGATCATGGCGGTCCCCGAGGGTGCGTAAGCTCCCTCGCCAACACCCACCAGCGCGCGCGCCGTGAGCAGTGAACGGAATGTGGTGGCGATCCCGGAGAGAAGCGTCGCCGCGCTCCAGAAGAAGACTCCGAAGGCCATGATCTTTTGGCGCGAGCCGCGGTCCGACCAGAAGCCGAAGGGCAAGACGGCGAGCGAGTTGACAAGAATCAGCACGGAGGCCAGCAGCCCCAGCCGAAAGTCGCTCACCATGAACTCGTCCTTGAGGAACGGGAACATGGGGACGACGATCAGGCGATCGAAGTAGTTCAGCAGGTTGATGAGCGTGAGGACGACGAGCACCTTCCACTGCCAGCCTGCGAAGCGCGGCCATTCCACGCCCAGGCGGCGGAAGCCTTCTTCGACTTCAGATTTGAAATCGGGAGTGATTGCCATAAACAGTGCAGTCCCACTGATGCAACGTGCGTGCCGTGCGCAGCCCTTGCTGACGCGGGCCGACTATTCTAGTGCCGTTCCAATCCGTCAGCTGACGGACTACTTGTCTTGAGCCATCCCGCAGAGCGGGACCCAGACGGTAGCAGAGCAGTGTAATACATCGCCTCAATATATTGGAACGGCACTGGGTGGGCACGCGCATCAGGTCGAGCGGATTTCGCTGGGGAGCAGGGAAAGCACTTGCCGCGAAAAGGCGAGTTGCTGCCCTGCAAGGACCGTCACTCGTGGCGCAGCGCCACAATGGGGTCCAAGCGAGAGGCTTTCAGGGCCGGCCATATGCCGAAGAACAGACCGATACTTACCGCGACCACGAATCCCGTCACCACCGACCAGAGGGGCACCGTGGAGGGCAACTGGGGAACAAACGTCCGGATCAGGAAGCTCAGCGTGGCCCCCGTGAGGATGCCCAGGATACCTCCTGTGCCGGTGAGGGCCATGGCCTCCAGCAGGAACTGCCAGGTGATGTCGCTGCGGCGGGCACCGACGGCCTTGCGCACGCCGATCTCCCTCGTCCGCTCGGTGACCGAGACCAGCATGATGTTCATCACCCCGATGCCGCCCACCAGCAGGCCGATTGAGGAGATGACCACGGTGACCAGGACCACGGTGCCCATGATGTCGCGGAACTGGGAAATGATGGATTCGGCGGTGCCGATGCCGAAGTTGTCAGGCTCGGAGGGCTTCACGTGTCTTCGCCGGCGAAGGACGCCGGTCACCTCGTCGATCGCATCATTCAGTTTTCCCGGATAAGCCAATACGCTGATGAAATTCTCCTTTGCATCCGGATAGAGCTTCTTGTAAGTCGAGTAGGGCACGACGACGGAGCGATCATCCGAGTTGTCGCCGAGAAACCCTTTGAACTTGCCGAAGGTCCCGACGACTTCGAAGGCGTGGCCGTCGACCGATATGACCTTGCCAACCGGGTCTTCGTTTGCAAAAAACCTTTCCACGACGTCGGCGCCCACGACCGTCACGTCGCGGCGGTGCAGGTCATCGATCCTGCTGAAAAACCGGCCGTCGTCCAACGGGGCGTTAACGATTTGCAGATGCTCTGGCGTCGCTCCGCTGAATTGAGCATCCTGCATTTCCTGGCCTTTGTACTTGACGCTTGAAGGGGGGAGGCCAAACATCCCGATCTGCCTGAACAACACGACAGAGACTTCTTCAACCGATGGGCACTCCTCGCGGAGCGCCATGGCGTCCTCGTAGGTGAGCGGTTTGCGGAGCCGCTCTTCACGCGTCAGCCGGTGAGCAAAGCCCAATTCAAGCTTGAAGATCCAGATCGTCCGCGTGCCGAACTGCTCGGCGATTTCAACTACCTGCCGATCCAGCCCGGCGATGATACTGGCTACCGCAATCACCGTCATGGTTCCGATCAAGACGCCGAGAATGGTGAGCGCTGAACGGAATTTGTGCGTGCGGAGGGTATCCAGCGCCAGCAGCAGGTTTTCTCGAACGTGTTGCCGGTAACCCATGACGATCATCCCTCAAGGCGCGAGGTTTCCGGATGGCAGCCATAAGCCCGAGGCTGCCGCCACTCCGCCCCCCAAAATTCTCCCACGCTCGGCTAGGTGGCACAAGACGTTATGAAGCGATTATCGGATGGGAACGCCACTCTTGCGGCGGAGGCATGGCCCCCGGATCGACGCCTACTCGTGGCGCAGGGCGACGATGGGATCGAGGCGTGAGGCTTTCAGAGCCGGCCATATGCCGAAGAACAGTCCGATGCTGACCGCCACCACGAATCCCGCTACCACCGACCAGAGAGGGACGGTGGAAGGCAATTGAGGAAGCAGCGTACGGATTGAGAAGCTGAGCGCGATGCCCAACAGGACGCCCAGAATTCCTCCCAGGCCGGTAAGCGTCATGGCCTCGAGGAGGAACTGCCAGGTGATGTCGCTGCGACGGGCGCCGATGGCCTTGCGCACGCCGATCTCGCGGGTGCGCTCGGTGACCGAGACCAGCATGATGTTCATCACCCCGATGCCGCCCACCAGCAGGCCGATGGACGAGACGACCACCGTGACCAGGACGACAGTTCCCATGATGTCGCGAAACTGGGAGATGAGGGATTCGGCTGTGGCGATGCCAAAGCTGTCCGGCTCCGAGGGCTTGACCTTTCGCTGGCGCCGGAGGACGCCGGTTACCTCGTCGATGGCCTGATTCAGCTTCCCCGGATAGGCGAGGGCAGTGATGAAGTTCTCTTTGGAATCCGGATAGATTTTCCTGAAGGTGAAGTATGGAATCCATACGACGCGGTCGTTCCCATTGTCGCCCAGGAAGGCTTTGCGTTTCTCGATCGTGCCGATGATCTCAAAGGAGTGCCCGTCGACGAGGATGGTCTTGCCGATGGGGTCTTCGTTGGTGAAGAAGCGCTCCACGACATCGGCACCGATGACGGCGACGTTGCGGCGGTGGAGGTTGTCAATCGGCCCGAAAAATCGCCCGTCCCGGAGGTTCGCATTGACATTTTGAAACTGCTCCGGGGTGGGTCCGCTGAAATTGCCGTCCAGGAGCTCCTGCCCTTTGTACTTGATCATCGGAGAGGGGCCCCAGCGGAAGAGCTCGGCGGAGACGGACTCGACCGCGGGGCACTGTTCGCGGATCGCCTGGGCGTCCTCGAAGGTCAGCGGCTTGCGCATGCGTTCTTCGCGCGACAGCCGAAACTTGATGCCGGGCTCGAACTTGTAGATGAACAGCGTGCGAGTGCCGAAATCGCTGGCCATGTCGACAATCTGCTGGTCCAGTCCCTTGAAAATCGAGGCGACGCCAATGACGGTCATGGTGCCGATCAGCACCCCGAGAATGGTGAGGAAGGAGCGAAATTTGTGCGTGCGCAGGGTATCGAGCGCCAGCTTCAGGTTTTCCCGAATGTGCTGCCGATAATCGGACACGGTCAAGCCTCCGTGCGCAGAGCTTCAATGGGGTCGAGCTTGGCGGCCTTGCTGGCCGGGTAGAGCCCGAAGAAAAGCCCGACGCCGGTGGAAAGGAGCAGGCCGACGACTACGGCGAAAGGGGGAACCGAGGACGTAAAGACGATATCCACAAGCTTGCTGATGCCGAACGACAATAGAATCGCCAGAAGCCCACCCACGCCGGCCATCACGCTGCTTTCAATCAAGAACTGCATGAGGATGTCGCGCCGCCGGGCTCCCAGCGACTTGCGGATGCCGATCTCGTGAGTCCGCTCCGTGACGCTGGCCAACATGATGTTCATGATGACGATGCCGCCCACCACCATGAACACGGCCACGATGCCGATGGTGACCGCGAAGATGGTCCCGGTCAATCGTCGCCAGGCGTCCATGAGCGTATCCGAGGCGTTGATGCCGAAGTCGTCGTCCTCATTGAAGGGCAGATGATGGCGGGCGCGCATCAGGGCGCGGACTTCATCCTCCAGGACCATCATCTGGCGCGCATCCCACGCCTGGACGCTCACCGCCAGTTGCGGACGTGCCGTGAAGGTTTTCTGGAGGGTTGTCAGCGGGATATGAACGAAGTTGTCTTGGCTTTGTCCGAACGTGGTGCCGATCTTGCGTGCCACACCGATTACGCGAAAGGGCAGGCCGCGAACCATGATTTCCTTGTCGATCGGGTCGAGACCCGGGAAAAACTCCTCCACCAAGTCTTGGCCGATGAAACACACCTTGGAGGCGTGTTGATAGTCCGCCTCAGCGAAGTATCGTCCAAACTCGACCTGCTGTTGTCCGATGTCGATCATTGCGGGGGTAGTGCCGGATACAGTGACCTCATACAGGGTGTGCTTTTTGTACTTGACGTCCGCCCCCCTCCAGAGCCGGCAATCCGCACCGAGGTTCTTGTAGCCCTTCAGGTTCTCTTTGAGGAATTCAAAGTCCTCCATGCGAATCGGCTTGTTTCTCCGCCGTGCCTTCAGCCAGTACTCGTAACCCTGGGCCCATTGATACTGGTGGATGATGAAAACGTTGGCACCCAGGTTGGCGATGCGGTCGGAGATGTAGAGGTTCATGCCGTTGACGATGGACATCACCACAATCAACGTTGTGGTGGCGATGACCACGCCCAGCAGGGTGAGGAAGGAACGAAGTTTGTGGGACCGGAGCGCCTCGAGGGCAATCCAGAAGGCCTCGCGCGCCGTAATCCAGGCGCTCGTCAGTTCACGATGTCTGGGCCGCACTTGCTGAGCAGACCCTTCACCGGGGCTGAAGCCCATCATGAATCCCCCTTTACCCCTTGCCGACACCCCGATCGAGGTCCACTACTGGACGCGTTCATCCCGGTCGATCTTGCCATCGCGAATGTGGAGGATGCGATTGGCGTGGGCAGCGATGTCGTGCTCGTGCGTTACCAGGATGATGGTGTTTCCAGCCTCGTGAAGGCGGTCGAACAGCCTCATGATTTCCTCCCCGGTGGCCGAATCGAGGTTTCCCGTCGGCTCGTCCGCCAGGATGATGGAAGGGTTGTTGACCAGGGCGCGTGCCGCGGCCACGCGCTGCCGCTGGCCTCCCGAGAGTTCGTTGGGCCGGTGATGGATGCGGTCGCCGAGCTCCACCATACGCAAGGCTTCCTTGGCCTTCTCCAGCCTCTCCTTGGCCGGCGTCCCGTTGTAAATCAGGGGCAATTCCACGTTGTGCAGAGCGGTGGCCCGGGCCAGGAGATTGAACGTCTGAAAAACGAATCCGATCTCCTTGTTCCGGATGAAAGCCAATTCGTCGTCGGTCAATTCGCTGACCAGCCGGCCATTCAGCCAGTAATTCCCGCGCGTCGGAGTATCCAGACAACCGATGAGGTTCATCAGCGTTGACTTGCCGGAGCCCGAGGGGCCCATGATGGCCACGTACTCAGCGCGACATATCTCGAAAGAGACTCCGCAGAGCGCGTGGACCTCAATCGCGCCCATGTCGTAAGTCTTCCAAAGATCCTCGGTTCGGATGAGGACGCCATCGGGCGGCGTCACTTGATCTCGAATCGTGGATGGAGCAACTTGAGATCCCATAGCCTTTTATTCATCCTCCCTGGCGCGCGTCCTGGGGGCCGTCCGCGTGCCCCGCCCCGCCGAAGCCTGGATCATGAGTTTACGATGCCGACTCGCCGCCCGCTGGCCCGCCTTGGGTGTTATCCACCTTCACTTTGGTGTCGGGCTTGAGAGTGCGAAGCACCTTGTAACTCCCCGTTATGATTTCTTCTCCGGGTTGAAGGCCCTTGACGATCTCGACGTCCTTGGTTCCCATAATCCCGGTCTCCACGGGGACGAAAGTGGCCCGGCCTTTCTGCACGACAAAGACCCCCTGGATTTCTTCTTTTGCCTTGTCTTTCGGCTCCGCCGTTTTCTTTTCGGCGTCCGGCTTGGCTTCGGGGGCTGGTGCCGCCGTGGCGGCTTTCACTTTGTCCGAATCTTTCTTTTCTTTGTCCTTGGCTTCCAGGTCGCGCCGCATGCGAATCGTCAAGGCCTGGATCGGCACGCTCACTGCATTCTCGCGGGTCGCAGTCACAATCTTGGCCGTGGTCGAAAGGCCGGGGCGCAGGCCGGGCGGCGGATCCTTGATGGTCACCACCACCTTGAAGTCTTTCGCTTCCTCAGCGGTGGTGGAACTCTGCCCGCTGGTCAAGCCGGAGGTGCGGCCGATGGCGCTTTGGCCGATTTCGGTGACTTCCCCTTTGAAAGTCTTGTCCGGGACGGCATCGATTGCCACGTCGGCCTCCTGGCCGAGCTTGACGTTGATGATGTCGGTCTCGTCCACCTTCACTTCGGCAGTGATCACCGATAAATCCGAAACCTGGTAGAGAAGGCTGCCCGGTTGGTTCTGAATTCCCGGCACGACGTTCTCGCCTTCGTGGACGGGAAGGGATGTGAGGATGCCGTCCAGAGGCGAGTAGTATTCGGTTTTGCTCTTGGCGTCCTTGGCTCTCACCAGGGTCGCACGACCTTGCTCCACGCGTGCCCGCGCCATGTCGCGGTTGTGAAGGGCCTGCTGGTATTGCGCCTGGGCTTGGCTGACTCGTGCCTGGGCCCCTTCCAGATTCGCCTGGGCAACTTCGTGGTCGCTGCGCCGCTGATCGAAGACCTGCTGGGCGATCAACCGGTCAGCAAGCATCTGCTCGGCGCGCGCAAAGTCCTCGCGGGCGCGGTCGGCATTGGCCTGGGCTTGCTGCACCTCGGCCTGGGCGGTCCTCAGAGCGGCCGCGGCCGAATTCACGGCGGAATTAGCTCCCTGGGCGTCCGCCTGCGCGGTGAGCAGCCCGGCCTCTTGCGCCCTCACATCCGCTTCCTGCTGGACGGATTCGGTGCGCAGGAGCAATTGGCCCTTCCTGACCTGGTCACCCTCCTTGACATTGATCTCGACGATCTTGCCGTAGGAGTTGGCGTTGACGTTGGCAAACTTGGTGCTGGGCGGCTTGATCTCGCCGTTCGCCGTGGCGATTGCTTTCAAGTCCTGCCGGATGACTTTGCCGGTCTGGACCACCACCACACCGCGCTTGCTCCAGGCGATTCCGCCCACGACGAGCCCCACCAGAACCACAGCGCCCGCAATCAGCAGAATGATTTTCTTTTTGGAGCGTTTCATCTTTTTCCCGTTTCGAGGGATAGGTTGGCTGGGTGACTCCGCCAATCCAGATTCGTCATTCTCGATCTTTCCCGGTAGCACTTCTGTTGTTTGAGCCATCAGACTCATAACCCCATTCCCAGGCGGGGGAAAAGGCGACCCCCGCTGATAACGCTCTGGGCCCTCGGGTTTTGCCGCTCCCCATCAGCGCCCGCGGCCCGCAGACACAATTTTCTCCTCCAACCATTTCCTACCTTTATATACGTCCAGTACCGACCTAAAGTTTCAAAAAATCCGCCTCCCGCGCGCCGGAGCCTGGGGTTCCCGATCCGTTGCAGCCCTTGGGCATTTGCGTTCCTTGCTGCCTTCACGGGCACAAGCCACATCCCGTGCGGGTCTTCGCCCTGCATGGCTGCCAGTGGCTGCATCCCGCAATTCTAGTCCCAAACCGCGACCGCTTAAAGTGGATTCGAGTCTCAACCGGGACGCACCGCCCAAAAAGCCATTGGTGAGCAGGAACAATTTGCCCCCCGAGAGTTCCTCCAATCTCTCAGCCCGTACGGATTTCCCTCAAATCGGGAATGCCTCGGCACATCTAGAGTGAGACCCGCCTGAGGCCCAAAACGATAGTCGCGACAGGCCACCTTTCAGCGTGTCCGAGCATCACACGGGGAGTCGGGAGCTGGGTCTCCGAGTGTCTCTGTGTCTGGGGAAGTAGCTTGACTTCTCATCCTGTGAAACATAGAATTTCCTTTCGTGTGGGTCAGGCGCATGGGTGCTGAAGTCCGCCTGAGGGGTGCAGATATGGCTTCTTCCGGTCGTGGGCACCGCCCGACAATCCTCGTGATGGTTTTGGGGTTTGTGGTGGCTCTGGTGGGAGCCTCCTTCCTCCACGCCGTTTCGCCCAAAGACAAGCTGACAAAAGAAGAAAAGCGGCGCCAGAAGGCCCTGCGCAAGGAGATGACCAGCGCCTACGACAAGTGGATCCAGCAGGAAGTTCCTTACATCATCGCCGATGAGGAGCGTGCCGCCTTCAAGAAGCTGGCGACGGATGAGGAGCGAGAACAGTTCATCGAACAATTCTGGGAGAGGCGCAATCCGAACCCGGGCAGCCCTGAGAACGAGTTCCTCGAGGAATACTACCGCCGCATCGCTTACGCCAACGAGCGCTACGCTTCCGGAATCCCCGGGTGGAAGACGGACCGGGGGCGGATCTACATCATGTACGGCCCCCCCGACGAGATTGAGTCGCACCCCAGCGGCGGCTCCTACATGCGGCCTCAGGAAGAGGGCGGGGGTGAAACCTCCACCTACCCCTTTGAGAAGTGGCGGTATCGCTACATCGAAGGCATCGGATCAGATATCAATCTGGAATTCGTGGACCCCACGATGACCGGAGAATACCGCATGACCATGGACCCGGGCGAAAAAGATGCTTTGCTCCACGTCCCGGGCGCTGGGTTGACCCAGATGGAGCAGATGGGCATGGCCTCGAAGGCCGACCGGTTCACCCGCACTGACGGCATGACGATCGGGCAGACGATGGGTGGGACTTCGGAGCGCTTTAATCAATTCTCGCGCCTCGACCTTTATTCGCGAATTTTCAAGCCTCCCTCCGTCAAGTTCAACGACCTGAGGGCGGTGGTCACTTCCCGGCTGACGGCGCAGTTGCTGCCTTTCGAAGTCCGCACGGATTTCATCCGGGTCACCGAGGAGAGTGTGCTGACTCCGATCACCGTGCAGGTGGCCAACCGCGACCTGCAATTCGAGAACAAAGAGGGTGTGATGCACTCGGTTCTCGATGTCTTCGGTCAGGTCTCCAGCCTGAGCGGGCGTATCGTGAGCACGTTTGAGGATGCGGTGGCCCTCGACGTTCCGGACAATGATTTTGAGCGCTACGTCAACCGCAAGTCCGTTTACCAGAAAGTGTTGCCTTTGCGCCCCGGGCGATACAAGGTAAGCGTGGTGGTCAAGGATGATATCAATGGCAACATGGGTTCTATGGAGATGGGTATCCAGGTCCCACGGTTCGAGGATGACACACTTTCCAACAGCTCGCTGATTCTGGCGGACCTGATCCAGCCGCTGCCGACCAACCAGGTGGGAACGGGGCCGTTTGTGATCGGCGGCACCAAGGTGCGCCCCAGCGTCAATAAGAGCTTTACGCGCGACCAAAACCTGGGGATTTACATGCAGGTTTACAACCTGGGCTTGGATCCCCAGACCCACAAGCCATCGGCGGAAATCAACTACGAAATCGTGAAGGACGGCAAGACTCTGTTGAGCCAGAAGGAAGACGTGGCGACCTTGACGCACGCCGCACAGCAGATTACGCTGCAAAAGACCATGCCCCTGAAATCACTGGAGCCCGGGAAATATACGGTTCACATCAAGGTGACCGACAACGTGACGAAGCAGTCGGTTTCGCCGGTGGCGAGTTTCGAGCTGCGCTAGGCGGAGCCGAGGCAGCCTCCCTCGATTGATGAAGGGGGATCAAATTGGACTCGAAACCACGAGGAATCCAAATGAAGAAGGTATCGCATTCGCGAATCCGGGTCCTCGGACTTCTTCTGGCCTGTGGCCTGATCATCGTGGGGGCGGGCATTACCCCCGCCGCAGGTGCTGACTACGGGCGGATCTCGGGCGCCGTCTCTGATGAGCAAGGGAATCCTCTCATGGGGGCGAGCATCACGATCGCCGGGCCTCTGTTGGCCGGCCTGCAAATCGTGGAAAGCGACGTCCATCGGGTGATCACCGACGCCCGGGGTAAGTTCGCAATGGAACGCCTGGCTCCCGGCTGGTATACCCTGCGCGTGACTTCACCCACCCGGTTGCCGGCCATGCGAAATGGAGTCCGCGTGGAGGCCGGCCAGACGGCTTTGGAGAATTTCGTTCTCAGCGACATCTTCGTGTCTCTGCGCCTGCAAGTGCCCGCCGGTAAGGTCTCGAGTTGGGGTGAGGATTGGAAATGGGTGTTGCGCACCTCGGCGGCTACACGCCCCGTGCTGCGCTATCAGGAAGTGAAGGCCAAGGGGCATTCGAAAGCTTCCAAGAAGCCCCTCCCGGATACCAAGAGGTTGATTGCCATGATGCCGGGCGCCAGCCGTCGCGATGCTCTGGGGGAGGACCCGGGATTGGGGAGCGTTCTGGCCTATCTTCGCCCCCTCTCCGATGATTCCGACCTCCTCGTGGCGGGCTCGATGGGCTCCAGCGGGCTCCTTGCAAACTCCCTGGCCACGGCTTTCCGCACGGACCTTCTCACGGGCGACCCGCAGGAGCTGGCCCTGGTCATTCACCAATTGAGCTTTGAGGATGAAGTGGCGATTCCTGCCGGGGGTGGGCAGGAGAGTATGAACCGAGTTCAGGGGGTTGTCCTGAGCTACGCGCACTCGAGGCGGCTCTCGCCTTCCTTGACGGTGACGGGCGGTATGGAGGTGGATTACCTCAATGCCGTTCACGGCGTGGTGTTGGTCCGTCCGCGGGTCGGGGTGGAGTATCAGCTGACTCCGACGAGCGTGCTCGCTGTCCGCCACGGGGCCATGCAGCCTCAGGGGGACGAATCCCTCGTTGACCGCGTTGGAAACCTCAATGCATTTCCGCGCGTCACCTTGCGCGATTACCGGGCCCGGCTTGAAAGGTTGAAACACTCCGAGGTAAGTTTCTCGCGCCGGATCAGCAGGACCTCGCGGGTCGAACTGGCGGCGTACCGCGACAACTTCGAAGATTCCGCGGTGTGGGGCGTGGGGAGGACCGCCGCGTTGAGTGGGTTGGTGGGCGATTTCCTTCCTAATCCCGCCGACGACGGCGCCACCTTCAACGCTGGCGATTATTCCTCCTCCGGTGTTCGGGGTGTGTATACCCAGGATATCGGCGGCCACGTGAGGGCGGCGATTCTCTATACTACGGGCGACGCTCTCGTGGTCGAGTCACGCGAATTTTACGGCGGGGTTACGGGCGAGAATTTGCGGGCCTTCCTGCGGCCGCGCCGCACGCGTTCCGTGGCGGGTAAAGTCACAGCGGTAATCCCGGGCTGCAGGACGCAGATCACCACTTCTTACGAGTGGCTGCCCTCGGGGCGCGTAACGGGAGTGGACCCGTACGCCCAATCTAACCTGCAACTCCAGCCTTACCTTGGCCTGCAAATCCGACAGCCCCTTCCGCTCCTGGCTTTCTTCCCGGCGCGGATCGAAGCCCTCGCAGATTTCCGAAACCTCTTGGCCCAGGGATATGTTCCTCTCAGCGGGTCCGGTGAGGAAACGGTGCTCTTCACACCGGCTTACCGCAGTTTCCGGGGCGGGTTCTCTGTTCTGTTCTAGCACGTGGGTTTCGGCTCGCGGCTTCGGCAGCGAGCGGGTCCTCCCCCGGGAAAGAAGGGCTTCGGATGCCAATCCTCCAAACAGTCTGGTCGAAGCCGAAGAATATGCAAATTCGGAACTCGTATCCAGATTCTGGAAGTGACCGTCTCTGGATTCTGGAGCAACGCTCTAATATACTCAATTTACGACACTTAAATATCCGCGATGGATTGCTTGGTGGAAGGCAACTTGCTGCGGAATCGAGTGGGAATGTATACGTTTTCGCCCGTTTTCGGAATGTGAGATGAGATCAGCCCTTTATCCGCGCTTCACGGTTGTTTCGCTGGCTCTCCTCAGCGTGACGCTGGTGGTGTTCGGCGCTCTGAATTTCCAGCAGCGAAGCCGCTACCAGCATCCTGACGACGGCATCACCTGGGTGGATTCGGCGGACGGAATTACCGCTTGGATCGTCGAGCCTGGGGGGCCGGGAGCGCGCGCCGGCATTCGGGAGGGCGACAGGCTGCAGGCAATCGAAGGCCGGCCCATCGCCCGCGCCGAGGACGCGGCGCGGGAAGTTTTCCGGCAGGGTGTCTGGGCGCGGGCGACCTACGAGCTGGCGAGGGGAAGCGAGAGCTATCAAGCGTCGGTAATTATTGCGCCGCAGGATGCCTCCGGCTCGGCTCGCCACATTCTGGAGATCGTCGGGCTCATTTACTTATTCATCGGCACTTTCATCCTCGTACGCCGATGGTCGGCGCCCAAATCCCTCCACTTTTATGTCTTCTGCCTGACATCCTTCGTGTTGTACACGTTCGCCTACACCGGAAAGTTAAACCTTTTCGACTGGACGATATACTGGCTCAACGTCGTCGCTCTCATAGTTCAGCCCGCGCTGTTTCTGCATTTTTGCCTGACCTTTCCGGACCACTCGGAAGAGGAACGTGAGCGCACGCGCTTGGCCCGATGGGTCTATCTCCCCGGAGCGATTCTTCTGGTTCTGCACGTCCTGATCGCCGAAGAGATCCTGACCCTGTCTTTCCCGCTGGCGACTACACCGGTGCGCTGGATGCTTGACCGCATCGAGATGATTTACCTGGCGGCGTACTTCGTGGCCGGGGCTTTCGTCCTTCTGCGGGCCTATCGCCGCGCGGAGGTCCCGCTCATCAAGCAGCAGCTCAAATGGGTCACCCGCGGTGCCTTTCTCTCGATTGTTCCCTTCGCGGGATTTTACGCCGTGCCCTATTTTCTCGGATTCATTCCTGTGCTCTGGATGAACCTTTCGGTGCTGTCTCTGATTTTCCTGCCGTTGACTTTTGGTTACGCCATCGTCCGCTACCGGTTGATGGACGTGGACATCATTTTCCAGCGGGGCATCGCTTACACGCTGGCCACGGCGACCATCGTGGGTCTCTTCTTCGGTTTCATCGCGCTGTTTGCCGACCTTTTCCGCACGACGTTTCCCTCGACCAGCCGACCGGGTTGGATCCTGGCGATCATCCTCACGGCTTTTCTCTTCCACCCTTTGGTGAACTGGATTCAGGCCAGGTTGGAGCGGTTCTTCAATGCCGAACGGTACGACTACCGAAGGACGCTTTTGGAGTCCGTTCGCGAGCTTACGTCTGAGCGCCACCTGGACCGCTTGCTCGACCAGGTGACCGCCCGGCTGGCGGAGACGCTGGGCGTCGATCGGGTGGCGGTGTTTCTGGCGGGGGAAACGGGAGGCTTTCGGCTGGTGAAATCGCGCGGCATCACGTATCCCGGCACTCTCGATCTGAGCTTTCTGGATCCTCAGCGGTCCGAGCTCGAGAAGGGTTATCTGTTCTTCGACAGCGTCAAGCGGGCGTTCGACTTGCCCGCCTCGGCGCAGGCGACGATCGAGCAATTGGACCTGCACTACTATCTGCCCTTCAAGGTGAAAGAGAGAACGCTGGGCTACCTGGGCCTGGGGAAGACGCGCCAGCGTGACTTCCTCTCCAGCGAGGACGTGGACTTGCTTCAGACCACCTCCAGCACCGTGGCCATCGCCCTGGAGAATGCGCGCCTTTACGAGTCTCTGGAGCGGGAGGCCCGTCAGGTCCAGCAACTCAGAGACTACAGCGAGAACATCATCGAATCGATCAGCGTCGGGCTCCTGGCCAGCAACCTCGAGCGGAGAGTCGAATCCTGGAATTCCGGCATGGAGAAGCTTTATGGGCTGCCGCGTGCCGAGATTATGGGGAAACGATTGGAGGAAATCTTTCCGGCCGAGCTGCTTGCGGAGCTGGCTCAGGATGGCGAGCCGCGGCGCACGCTCAATCTCTATAAATTCCCCCTGCGGACGGCGGACGACCGGCACCTGATCGTCAACGTATCCACAACGCCGCTGTTCGGCAAGGACAACGAGGTCATCGGGCGCCTGCTCATCTTCAACGATATCACCGAGCGGGTGGACCTGGAGAACCAGTTGATCCAGGCGGAGAAGCTCTCTTCCATCGGCCTGCTGGCCGCCGGTGTCGCCCACGAGGTGAACACTCCGCTGGCGGTGATTGCCTCCCAGGCGCAATTGCTGATGAGGCAGGGAGTCGCGGACGAATCCCAGGGACGGACTATTGACAAGATTATTAAACAGTCGTTTCGGGCATCCGAGATCGTCAACAAGCTGCTGAAGTTTTCCAGGGTAAGCGGAAGTGAATATGCCGAGCTCGACCTCAACAAGGTGATTCGCGAGACGCTCTCACTCGTGGATCCCATGCTGCGAGCTTCGAAGATTTCCTTGAACGCGCAGCTCTCATCCTCGGTGCCATCTGTTTACGGCAATCAGGGAAAACTTCAGCAGGTTTTCATGAACCTGATCATGAATGCCCGCGACGCCATGCCGCGCGGAGGCGAACTGACCCTGGCTACCGAGTGTGAGAATTCCTCCGTCCACGTGGAAGTCACGGATAACGGCGTGGGCATCCCGCCCGACAACCTCGCCAAAATCTTCGACCCCTTCTTCACCACCAAGGGGACAAGCCGCGGGACGGGGCTCGGCCTCGCGGTGACCTATGGGATCATCCGGGAGCACTCCGGGAAAATCCAGGTGCTGAGCGCGGTGGGGAGGGGGACCACCTTCAAGCTGGAGTTCCCCACGGCAAGGAAAGCTGTGAATGTCGCCTAAGGGTTCCATCCTCATTATAGATGACGAACAGGAAATTCGGGAAAGCCTGGAGCAGCTCCTGGTGCTGGACGGCTACCAGGCGCTGACCGCTTCCACCGCCGAAGAGGGTCTGAAGAAGGTTGGTGAGCGCGTCTTTGACCTTGCCCTATTGGATATCAGCCTGCCGGACCGCAACGGTCTCGAGGTTTTGAAGTCCATCAAGCGCGACAGCCCCGAGACCGGCGTGATCATGATTACCGCCTACGATTCCAGCCAAATGGCCTTCCAGGCCTCCAAGGAAGGCGCGGAAAGTTACATCACCAAGCCCTGGGACAACTCCAAACTTCTGCTGGAAATCCGCAACGTCCTCGACAAGTCCCGCCTGCAGGTTGAAAACGTCCAGCTCCGCCGCGCCTTGAAGCGCTTCGGCCTGCCCAACATCGTCGGCAAGGGCGAGCGGATTCAGCGGGTCCTAGACCTCATCACTCAGATTGCCCCCAGTCGCGCCACGGTGCTCATCGTCGGGGAGAGTGGAACGGGAAAAGAGCTGGTGGCGAAGACCATCCACGCCACCAGCCCGCGCGCCGACCGCCCCTTCGTCCCCGTCAATACCGGCTCGATGCCGGTGGACCTGCTGGAAAGCACACTCTTCGGACACGTCAAGGGTGCGTTCACTTCTGCCTTCGCCACCAAGCGCGGCCTCTTCGAAGTGGCCGACCAGGGGACCATCTTCTTCGATGAGATCGGGACGGTGGGCGTTGAAACCCAGGCGAAGCTGCTGCGTGTCATTCAGGAACGCGAGTTCATGCGCCTGGGCGGAACGGAAACCATCAAGGTCGACGTCCGAATCCTCGCCGCCACGAACTCCGACCTGCGGAAGCTCGTCCAGGAGAACAAATTCCGCGAGGACCTCTTCTACCGTCTTGACGTCATCACCGTCCCCTTGCCCCCGCTGCGCGAACGGAAGGAGGACATCCCCCAGCTTGCGGAGCACTTCCTGAAGAAGTTCTCCAAGGAAAACGGTCGTGAGGGCCTGGCGTTCTCCCCCGAGGCCATGAAAATAATGATGGATTACGATTGGCCGGGCAATGTTCGGGAACTCGAAAACGCCGTCGAACGCGCGGTGGTTCTTTCCTCCGGACCTGACCTGGGACCTCAGCTCCTTCCCGAACAGCTTTCTCAAGACGGCTCGCACGTTTCGCGCCCCTTCCCCTTCGAAGAGATCGAAGGCCGGACGCTGTTTGAGATCCTCGAATCCTGCGAGCGGCGCATCATCCTCGACATGCTCGCCCGCACCCATTGGAGCCAGACCGAGGCCGCCGAGCGCTTCCGCATTCCCCTCTCCACCCTCAATCAGAAGATCAAACGCCTGCAAATCGACGTCAAACGCCGCCGGGAAGCGTAGTCCTCAGGACGAAGTTCATCCGGTAAGTTCGCGCCTGCGGGTGGAAGTCTTTCTTGATCAAACCTTCAGGAAGATCTTGCGCTTGTAGAGCCAGTAGCAGAGATACCACATCACCAGCAGCGCGCCGCAGGACTCGGCGACGGGCTGAAGGTCGCCCGCAAAACTGAAGCCGCCGGTGAAGGGCGCCAGCCATCGCATGATCGGTTCGCGAAGAAGGAAGCCCAGCGAATAGATGAAGATGGAGTTCATCCCCACCACGACCAGCGGGAAGAAGGGTTTGCGAATGTCCCAGACTTCGATCAGAACCACAAACAGGAGCATCATGAACAACACCCAGCCCGTGCTGTACAGGGTGAAGGAAGCCGTCCAGAGGCGCTTGACGTTGGGGACCAGCAGCGACAGTCCCAACCCGCCGGCGAACGCCGCCACCATGGAGATGGCCAGGATTCTGAGCTTGTCCGTCCGCGGCTTCTCGCTCATGAGCAGCATTCCGGTCCAGGCGCCGAACAGCGTGGTCACGGTGCTGCTGATGAAATTGATGGTCACGTAGTAGCCGGGATAGTTGTATCCCAGCAGGGCCTTGTCAATGACCGCGCCGATGTTGCCGGTTTTCGAGAACGCTCCCTCGGGACCGGGGAAAAGGAAGAAGAGCGCAGTGTGGAAGGCGAGTATCAAACCGGCGGCAATCGCCTGCCGGCGGAAGGGCAGTCGCAACAGCAGGTAGGCGAAGAAATAGGTTAAGGCGATCTGCGACAGGACGTTGATGAGCTGAAATTGCAGCCGCTGGTGCGACACGATGATCAGGAACTGGCTGAGGAGGATCAGCTTCAGGGCGCGAACCGAAACGTGATTGAAATTCTGGCGATCCGTGGCGCCCAATTCCCTGCGCCTTGCCAAAGCGAAGGGCATGGCCACGCCCACCATGAACATGAACGCGGGTTGGATCATGTCCCAGAACATGCCGCCCTCCCACGCAACGTGCTCAAACCAGGAAGCGATTCGGCCGTAGGTGGGGTGATGGAGCAACGCTCCGAAACCGAACCCTTCTGCGGCCAAGGTGATCATGATGAAACCGCGAAAGGCGTCCAGGGCAAGGTAGCGCTTCTCTGACCCGGTCTTGACGATCACCGGGTCTGAAGTCCCGAGATTTCCCTGGGAAGTTTGGGCGGCGGTGGTCGTTGCCATGGCGCGGGATTCTAGCACGAAACCGAATCAGAAAGTCCCGCCGCTTTTGAGGTTTGGGCTTTCGGCGCGACCCCTGGATGCGGTTCCCGTCTGTCGGAGACTTGATCGTGACCAGGCGTTCAAGGAGAGGGGAAAGGCTTGGCCTTGGTGTCGGGCGTGGTTCGTCAGCCGAAAAGCACGCTCCCGATGGTCTGAAACTGCCGGGTGCCGATAAACAGCATCAGCATCAGGCTGGCGTTGTATGCCAGGTGGAGGACGAAGCTGGGGGCAAACGAGCCCGTCAATCCCCGCGCCAGGGAAAAGACCACCCCTACGAAGAAAATCAGGAGCACGTGGTTCCACGCGCCCCAGTATTCCGAAACGTGGAGGGCGGCGAAGAGCACCGCGGTGGCCGCTACGGCGAACCGGAGGCCCACGCGCTGCTCAAAGAAGCGAAAGAGGACTCCGCGGAAAATCAGCTCTTCCATGAACGGGGCGATGAAGATGGCGAAGGCGCCGATTACGTATGCGGCCTGGGGAGAACTGAACAGGCGCTGCAGCGGGTAGGTTTCGCTGTAAGGAAGGATGGGTGGAAACGCCAGGACCGCCAGAGCCAGCAGGACTCCTCCGCCGAAGTAGTTCGCCGCCGCCCGAGGGCTCAGGGCGCGCCATCGCAGCGCCTCCCAGAATGGCTGCCGGTAGTTCACGACGACAAGAAGGAAGATGTATGCAAAGACGAGCACGTGGAAGATCGTCTGCAGCGCCACCAGGAAGAAGGTGTCGTCGTAGAGAGTCTGCGACACCGCCTTCCAACCAAACAGCGGCCGGAGCAGCGCATAGCCGCCCAGCGCCAGGAAATTTGCGGCCACCAGTGCCACCACCGCGAAAATGATGAAGAGAAAAAGGTCACGCACGCTCCAGAGATTCTGCGGGAGTGTTGGCGCACTGGGGCGCGAAGATTCAACCCGCAGGTGGTCCTGCTCGACCATGGCGTCTTCCGGCCATCCAGCAGCCACTATCGCCCTCGCTCCCCGTCCGCCAGCGCCGCGGCGAGCAACGGAATCATCACCTCGTGATGTCCCGTCAGGGCATATCCGTGACTGGCGCCGCGCCCACCCTGGCGTCCTATCGTTGTGGGGCGAAGGACGACATTCTGCGTGGGTCGATAGTGTTGGATGAAGTCCATGTTGACAGTAGTGATGCCGCGTGGCGCGCGGCCCAAGTTTGCCGCCAGGCTCAGGCACTTCAGGAAGACCTCCGGCAGGACGACCGCCGAGCCCACGTTGAGATAGACGCCTCCGCCGTCCATTCGGCGGACGAGGGCGGCGAGCAGGCGGTAGTCGCGGTGGCTGGCGCCTCCCAGGGCGCGCGCGTCGATGGCCGGGTGATTGTGGATGATGTCCGTGCCGATGGCCACGTGTACGGTGACGGGAATTTTCCGGCGGTACGCGGCGGCAAGCAGGCTGTAACGTCGAAAGCGCGCGCCGCGATACCGGGCGAGGAACCGCCCCACGGCCTCGCCGATTCCCAGTCCCTCGAGGTCGCCTTTGGCGATGGCCTCGTTGATCAAGCGGCCGGTCTCTTCCGCCATCCCGAAATGCCCCCGCCCGAGCACCGCCGGGACGTCCTCCGAGGTTGCGCCTACGAGGGCGACCTCAAAATCGTGGATGAGCGCCGCACCGTTCATCGCCACGGCGGTGAGGTAGCCACGGCGCATCAAATCGATCAGAACAGGACTCAATCCGCACTTGATGACGTGGCCGCCCAGCCCCCAAATGATGGGTTTGCGTTTCCTTCGCGCGCGGCGCAGCGCCTCGATTACGGCGCGAAAGTCATTCCCGGCCAGAATCCGCGGCAGGCTTTCGACGAGTTTTGCAACCGAAGCCCTGTGGCGCAAGATGCCGGTGAAATCGCGGATCGTTACCTTGCTGGGTCGCGAGCGCAGCGGGAAGGTCCGCACGCGGTCAAGTTTGAGGGGCTGAATGCGGTAGATGGTCATCGCGGGCACGACCTGGCGGAGGAGCGGGGTCTGGAATTCGCGATAATCACGGCGCCGAATCTGCGGGCTGCATGTGGTTGTTAAGCACGACCGCCAACGCTTGGCCCGTGTAGGACTTCTTCACGCCCGCGGTTTGTTCCGACTCCCCCTGGGTTAGCTATTCCTTGTTAAGGCCACTCTGCAACAGCGCAACGACAGCGTCGACGATCTGCTTGAAACTCTCTCGGCGCAGCGTACCCGCTCTTCGCAAGATCAGGTCGGCATTGGCGGTGAACAGCTTTCCCGGCCGGACATAGCTCACCCTCTCGAGGCCGCCCTCGTCGAAGCCTTCGTCCGAAAGCGGGAGCGCGTGGGAATCGCCGTAGGGATTACTTGTGATCTGACACAGAATCCAGTCGCCGCGACCGGCATCTGCAAGCACCACCGCCGGACGCAATTTTGACTTTGACAAGTCAGAGAATGGAAATGGAACCAGTACTACGGTGCCGGCTGCAGGTGCGACCACGCTTCGTCCTCCTGGGAGCGGGACCAGTCCACGCTAAGCGCCGGCTCGCTGAGCAAGGCCGTCTCGTCCACAGGCAATTTCGGAGGGTCCTCCAGGATCGTGACGAGGGCACGCCGGGCATGGGGAAGCGTTACGTCCTCGAGCAGCCTGACGCGACCTTTTTCATCGACTATTGCTTCCACGGTTCGAACCATCTCATACCTCGCTCCTCAAGGTCTGGGTTGATTATACGCCTCAGGCGCGTAAAGGCCTGAGGCCCGTTCCGCCCCCGCGCTTCGATTCCGGTCTGCTCAAGACTCCAGGTCCAAACTCGCCGTTCCGTTCTTCAGCACCGCCGCCAGCGCTTGGCCGGTGAAGGACTTCTTCACGCGCGCCACGTCTTCGGGCCTGCCCTGGGCAACGATTCTCCCTCCGGCTTCGCCGCCCTCCGGCCCCAAATCAATGATCCAATCGGCTTGTTTCACGACGTCGAGGTGGTGCTCGATGATGATGACGGTGTTGCCCAGGTCTGTCAAGCGATTGAGCACCTCGAGCAGTTTCTTGACGTCGTCGAAGTGCAGGCCGGTGGTCGGTTCGTCGAGAATGTAGAGCGTGCGGCCCGTCTGCCGGCGGCTGAGTTCCTTGGCCAGCTTGATGCGCTGCGCTTCGCCGCCCGAAAGGGTTGTGGCCGGCTGCCCCAGGTGAATGTAGCCGAGCCCCACGTCCTCGAGCGTCTGAAGCTTTTGCCGGATCTGCGGAACGTTCTCGAGCACCGGCAGCGCGTCCTTCACCGTCGAGTCCAGCAGGTCGGCAATGGAGTTACCCTTGTACTTCACCGCCAGGGTCTCGGAATTGTAGCGGCGCCCGCGGCAGACTTCGCAAGTGACGAAAACGTCAGGGAGAAAACTCATCTCGATGCGGCGCATCCCGTCGCCCTGGCAGGCTTCGCAGCGTCCGCCCTTGACGTTGAAGCTAAAGCGCCCGGCGCGATAGCCGCGCTCGCGGGAATCGGGAAGCATGGCGAAGAGCTCGCGCATCGGCGTGAAGACTCCCGTGTAGGTGGCGGGATTGGAGCGCGGCGTGCGCCCGATGGGCGACTGGTCGATGATAATCACCTTGTCCATGTGCTCGGTCCCTTCGAGTGCCCGATGCGCGCCGGGCTCCTCGATGGCACGGTAGAGCTTCTTGGCCAGGGCGTGGTAGAGGATGTCGTTGACCAGCGTGGATTTGCCGGAGCCAGAAACGCCCGTCACCACGGTGAGCAGACCGAGGGGGAAACGGACGTCGATGTTCTTCAGGTTGTGGGCGCGTGCCCCGAGCACGGAGAGGAACTTGCCGTTCGTGGGGCGACGGGCGGCGGGAACGTGGATAGTTCGCTGGCCGCAGAGATAGTGGCCGGTGAGCGATTCCGGCGTGGCGGCGATTTTCTCCGGAGGCCCGGCGGCCACGAGATACCCGCCCTGCTTGCCGGCGCCGGGACCGAGGTCGATGACGTAGTTGGCCCTTCGAATTGTCTCTTCGTCGTGCTCCACCACCAGCACCGTGTTGCCGAGGTCGCGCAGGCGCTCGAGAGTTTCCAGCAGCCGCTGATTGTCGCGCGGGTGCAGGCCGATGGACGGCTCGTCAAGGACGTAGAGCACGCCGCGCAGCTTCGAGCCGATCTGCGTGGCCAGGCGGATGCGCTGGCTCTCGCCGCTGGAAAGCGAAGCGGCGGAACGGCCCAGGCTCAGGTATCCCAGACCCACGGCATTCAGGAATCCGAGACGCTCTCCGATCTCGTTCAGGATGCGGCGCGCCAGGATTTCCTCGCGGGGCTTGAGCTCGATCTTGGCGATCGCATCGCGCGCCCGGCTTACCGGCATGGCGGTGAAGTCGGCGATGGAGAGAGCCGCCACGGTCACCGCTAGGCTTTCCGCTCGTAACCGTTTGCCCTCGCACTTCGGGCAGGGGACAGCGGACATGTATTGGCTGTACCACTCGCGTGAATTCTCCGAAGAAGTCTCCGCGTACCATCGCTCGAGGAAGGGGATGATTCCCACAAAGCCTGCAGCGCGCGGACTCTCCGGATGTTTGCCGTAGAGGATGAAGTTCTGGACGCGGCGTGGGAAGCGGTTAAAAGGCGTCTTGAGGTCGAAGCCGAACTGCTCGGCGGCGCGGGCCACGCTGCGATGCAGATACGATGAACCACCGCCCGGGCCCAGTCCGCCTTCGAAGAGCGGTCGCGACCAGTCCACGATCACTTTCGCAGGGTCGAACGAGTACTGGCTGCCCAGACCGCGGCAGCCGTCGCACGCGCCGTAGACGCTGTTGAACGAAAACGATCGCGGCTCGAGCGCCGGGATGTTGATGCCACAGTGCACGCACGCCCACTCTTGCGAGTAGAGATGCTCCTCCCCGTTGACCACGGCGACCTGGACAATCCCCTTGGCGAGTTTCATCGCCGTCTCGAGCGACGAGTTCAGGCGGGATTCGATCCCCGGCTTGAGCAGTAGGCGGTCGACGACGACTTCGATGGTGTGGTTGCGCCGGCGGTCGAGCTTGATCTCTTCGTCGAGCTGTCGCAATACGCCGTCCACGCGGACGCGCACGAAACCTTCGCCGGCCAGTTGCTCGAACAGCTTCCTGAACTCACCTTTCCGCCCGCGGACGATGGGCGCCAGGATCATGATGCGCTCGGCGTTGCCACCGCCCTCGGTGCGTCCGTTTTCCACGAGCGCCATGATCGAGGAGACAATCTGCTCGACCGTCTGCCGGGAGATTGGCCGGCCGCAGCGGTGGCAGTGCGGCACGCCCACCGACGAGTACAGCAGGCGGAGATAATCGTAGATCTCCGTGATGGTGCCGACGGTGGAACGCGGGCTGCGGCTGGTAGTCTTCTGCTCGATGGAGATGGCGGGACTGAGGCCCTCGATCGAATCCACGTCCGGGCGTTCCATCTGGTCGAGGAACTGGCGGGCGTAGGAGGAAAGCGTCTGCACGTAGCGGCGCTGCCCCTCGGCGTAAATCAGGTCGAACGCCAGGCTGGACTTGCCGGAGCCGCTCAACCCCGTCACCACCGTCAAACTGTTGCGGGGGATCTCCACGTCGATGTTCTTCAGGTTGTGCTGGCGCGCACCGCGAACCGAAATCCTGTCGATCATCCGCCCTGAGCCCTACGGAGAGGAATTTCGAGATTAGGCCAACCTCCCATGCTAGTTGACTAACTGCAAGCGCGTCAAGCGGATTTGGCCGCGAGGAATCGCACAGTTTGCCTGTTTTGGCGAAGAGCTAATCTCGGTCGCCGCGCCGAGCGGCGAAAAGCCGCCTCCACTTTCACCTCGCTTGCCAAGCTCCCAACGCAGACCGATTTGGGCGCAAAAATGGGTTCGTTCTGCCCGAGAATGGGTTCGTTTTGCAGAATCAAAGTTAGCTCTGCCTTTTGTTTTCAATAACTTGGTGGGTTCGTTTTTGCATTTTAACGTCCCTTTGCTGTTTGCGCCCTTTTGGGCGGTTTGGGATTTGCGGAGCATCGCGCAATGCGTCCCGCTTGATGTAGAGACGGCCCGGTGGGCGGTCTGAGGGGTGAGACCTTCCGCCCGTCGTCTCTGCGTCTTTTTGAAACTCCCCTTGTGTTTTCATACACATAGCGGCTTTGCTTTTCGGATTTCGCTCATTAGGCGGCTTGCTCATGAGCGCCTCTTGAACCCGAGCAAAAGACACAAGGTTGTTGCCCCCCGGCGTCAGCCCTCGGCTTCGGTTCTTCAATTCACTATTCACAATTCACCATTCCGATCCCACCGCGGAGACGCAGAGGGCGCAGAGAAGACCTGTCTGCTTCCTTCTGACTCCTCTCATCCATTTCGACGCTATCACACGCGAATGCGACCATGGCGAACAGTGAGAACGGTGAGACAGTTTTTTTCAGCCTGTCCAGCCTCGGCGCGGAAGCCACAGGCCTGGTTCTCGGCCCATAAACCCGGACCGCAAGGAGTGAGGAGTCCTAGTGCCGTTCCAACTTGATCGGCCAAGGTTCGTCCGTCAGTTGACGGACAAGGTCTCGGCAAAATCCTGGAAGTCGCCCCTCACCGAATTAGGGCCAGATAGTTGGAACGGCACTAGCCGCGTGCCGTGGGATGGAGGCGGTTCGTGATGAAGGCAGCTGCGCAGCCGACGATGACGCCCGCCACGGCGTCGGCGGTGTAGTGGTAGCGACCGTAGACGGTGGCGGCGGCAATGCTCGCGGCGGCGATCAGGAAGATGATTCCCGCGCGCGGCAAGTACTTGCGGAGGACGAGCGCCATCGCGGTCGTCGCCGCGACGTGGCCGCTGGGAAACAAACTTGCTCCCACGCCGTACTGCCCCAGGAGCCAGAAATTCGTTTTGCGGATCAACGGCGCCACCGCCGGGCCGGGAAGGTCGTTGAAAAGCTCGCGGGGCGGCGTGAGCGGGAAGAAAGGGTAGAGCACGTAGCAAAACAACGCCGCCAGAAGCACCGCGGTCCAGAAGTCGTCGATGGACCGTGGCCAATCGGGCGTGGTGAAGCTCGTCGTGCTTTCTTCTCGTCCGGCACTTCGACGCCAGCCCTCAGGGGCTGAAGCCCTCCCGATTATTCCCGACTTCGGTGTTGTTTCGGCACGACTGAAGTCGTGCCCTTTGGCGTTACCGGTTCGGGTGTGGTCCCCGCGAGCAAGATACAAACTACCGAGACCGAGAGGAACAAGCGGGTAGCAGAGGAAATAGGCAAACTCGAGATATCGCTGAAACCAGGGCGAACCGAGTTCGAGGAAACCTTCGACCCAGGGATTCTTCAGCAAGGCATCGTCCAGTTTCACGAAGAGATAGTCAAGGCGATGGGTGGGATCGGGGCGGAAGAACAGTCCGGACTCGCGGTAGGCAAGCAGAATCAGAAAGCAGGGAAGCCAATCGCGCAGCGTGACGAGGAGCTTGCTGCGTTCCGCCCTGCCGAATCTGGCAAGCGATATGACCACCGTGCTCGTGGCGAGGTTTAGCCCCAGAACCGTCAACCGCTCGTGGAGGGAAAGAGGGAAGAACAAGGACGCCACAACAATATAGGCCAGGTAGGCAAGAATCACTTTCTCAGCGAAACGCAAGCTTCGGGCCAAGTGAACCACCAGCGAGCTTCCTGGTACTTCCAGCGCCATGGTCGACGGCCGGGTCAAGTATGGACCTCCGCGCTCAAGAGTCCTTGCGGGGGAGTCGGTCTTCTCCCCCCTCTTCGTTCCATCCCCGAGCGCTTGATGGTCCAAACCTGCGGCCCGTAATAGTGTTTATTTGCAGTCGCTTATAAATGCCGATCCCGCTGCGCCGAATTGCATACTGCCACCTTTGGACTCCGGGTGTCCGAAAATATTGGCGCTCACGGCCGGCGATTCCTCACATCCCCCAAACCACACCACGAAGGAGGCCGCTCCCCTCGATGCTATAATGCGCGCGTGCGCCAGCGGATTGTCATCATCGAAGATGAAAAGGACATCGTCGAACTGGTTCGCTACAACTTGCGCCGAGAAGGGTTTGACGTCGAGAGTTTTGCGCGTGCCCTGGACGGCCTGGAATACCTCCGTCGCAACCCCGCCCACCTGGTCCTGCTCGACATTATGCTTCCGGATGAGGATGGATTTGAAGTCTGCAAACGACTGCGCGCCGATGAGCGACTGAGATCCCTTCCGGTGATTTTTCTCACCGCCAAGGGCGGGGAAATCGACCGGGTGTTGGGGCTGGAACTTGGGGCCGACGATTATGTGGTGAAGCCGTTCAGCCCCCGCGAACTGGTCGCCCGGGTGAGGGCGGTCTTGCGCCGGCAGGAGCGCGTGCCGGAGAAAAGTGAGTTGATCGAGACGCGCCACCTCCGCCTCGACGCGCGCACACAAGAGGTAACGGTGCGCGGCGAGCGAGTGGACTTGAGCACGCTGGAGTTCAAGCTGCTGCATTTTCTGGCCTCGCACCCGCGGCATATCTTCAGCCGGGAGCGCCTCCTCGATGAAGTATGGGGTCGGGACCGCTTCGTCACACCCCGCACCGTGGACGTGCACATCCGCCGCCTGCGTGAGAAGATTGAAGCGCAGCCGGACAGGCCGCATTTTCTCAGGACGGTCCGGGGCTCCGGGTACCGGTTTTCACCCGACGACGGTGAGGAGGCCGGAGCGGAGTGAGAGGAGTTTCAACCCCCGTAGACGTTTTCCGACGGTGACGCCCTCCCCGCGGATTCCGGATTAAGAGTTTGCCGCCGGCCGGTTCCCCATGACCTTGCGCAGCCCCATCTTCCGCAAGCTTCTGGCGAGCGCCGTTTTCCTCATCGCCGTCACGTTGCTGGTCCTCGATTTCTACCTTACCCGCTACACCGCCCAACACCAGACGGAGAATACGCAGCAGCGGCTGGAAGCGCAGGCGCGCATCCTGGAGGGCGAGCTTGCCCTCATTCCCGCCGGGGAAATGAGCACTTGGGCCCGGCGGGCGGCAGCGCGCGCCGGTGCGCGTGTAACCCTTATCTCTCCCGAAGGCACTGTCCTGGGGGATTCCGAGCACGATCCGGAAACCATGGAGAACCACGCTGGCCGTCCCGAAGTGCGCCAGGCGCTGGCTTCCGGCGTGGGGACGGCCATCCGCCACAGCGCCACTCTGGGTCGCGACCTCTGCTACGTTGCCCTGGCGGTTGACCTCGGCGGCCGGCCCGGGCACGTGTTGCGCCTGGCCCTTCCGCTCGAGGATCTGGATGCCGCCATCAGCGAAGTGCGCTGGCGGATATTCGGGGCGTCACTGGTGGCGGCGTTCCTGGCGATGGTGATTGCCTACTTCTTCTCGCGGTCGTTCACGCGGCGCATTGGCCGCCTGCAGGCGTTCGCGGAGGGCTTGGTGGACGAGCATGTTTCGGGCAGCCCGCTTCCCGTCGGGAACGACGAGATCGGAGCGCTGGCCCGCTCGCTCAACCGCATGGCCGAACAGCTCCGCGAACTGGTGGAGAGGCTCAGCGTGGAATCGGCGCGCCTGGAGGCCATTCTGGCCAGCATGGTGGAAGGCGTGCTCGCCGTTGACGAGAACTTGAACGTGACCTTCTGCAACGACTCCTTCGCGCGTGTGGTGGGAGCCTCGATACCGGTGCCGGCGAAGCTGCCGCTACTCGAGCTGGTCCGCGATCCGGAGCTGCAGGACATGCTCCGAAGGGTTCTGCAGACCGGCAATTCCCTGAGACAACGATTGCAGCTCCCGGCGGCGGAAGGGCGGACGTTTGAGGTTCAGGCGGCGCCCCTGGCCGCCGCGTCGCGCCGAGGCGCCATCGCCATCCTGCACGACATCACCGACCTCGAACGGCTGGAGCGCATTCGCAAGGATTTTGTGGCCAACGTGTCGCACGAGTTGCGCACGCCTCTCACCGCCATCCGCGGGTATGCCGAGACGCTGCTCGAGGGAGCGATGGAGGACAGCGAGAACCGCCAGCGGTTCCTGGAGATCATCAAGGCCCACGCCATCCGGCTCAACAACATCGCTTCCGACCTGCTGGTCTTGTCGGAAATCGAATCCGGGGGGCCGGCGGCCGAACCGGAGCGCGTTTCGGTAGGGACCGCCCTCGACGCCGCGCTGCGCGCGGTGGAATCCGAGGCGCGCGTCCGGGGAGTGAGCGTCGTCTGCGAAAGAATTGACGATCTCACCGTCATGGGAGACAAGGTGCGGCTCGAACAGGCGCTGATCAATCTGCTCGATAACGCCGTGAAATTTAACCGCCCGGGAGGGGAAGTTCGTGTTCAAGCCACCCTTGCCACGGCGGACAGGGCGCGAATCGCCATCACCGACAACGGAATCGGCGTCCCCTCCGAGCACCTCTCGAGAATCTTCGAACGCTTCTACCGTGTGGACAAGGCCCGCTCGCGCGAGGTGGGAGGAACGGGCCTGGGGCTTTCCATCGTCAAACACGTCGTCGAGCGAATGAACGGCACGATGGAAGTGGAAAGCCAGTTGGGCAAAGGCTCAACGTTTATCGTCCACCTGCCAGCCTGCAAGTAGCCCTCAACAGGAGTCCGCAACCATCGAAGGCGAGGCCAACCAATCCAGCCGCCTCCGCTCCCCGGCCTCGCGATTCGGTGTTCACCGACACGCAACTGGGCGATGGCATGTTGGCGGATGTGCTGAGGGTGGCAGCCAGGGCTCTTGCACCAACAAACGCGATTGTCGTGAGCAGGTGCGCGGACGTCATGTCCCCTCGGGGCCGGCAATCCTTCCCCCGCCGCCGGCCCCTCTTTCTGTGCTCTCCGTTCTTTTAACACGCCTGTAACCCGAGTGTGAAACTCCCTTCATGAGGCTCGAATTACCCTGAGATTCCTGTTCTGCCAAAAGCGACCAGGAGAATCAAAACAAATTCCAGACTCGGGTGAGGAAACGTATGTCAGCTTGGCAAGGCGTCCCGGATTCAGGATCTTCATTATCCCCGTCACCGCATCTTTCAAAACACAAGGAGCAAAGGATGAGAACTCCCAAAGTCGTCTGGGGCTTGTGGATCGGCCTTGTGGCCGGAACCGTACTTCTTACCGCCGGAACCTCGTATGCAGGGGATGAGGTTCAGGATCTGAAACAACAAGTCGCGCTCCAGCAGCAGCAGATCGAGGAGTTGCGTAAATCGCTCGATGAGGAAAAACAAATATTGAAAACTGTCCTGGCAAAAGTGGAAGCGCAGCCCGCTCACACCTCAGCCCTTAAGCCCACGGATGGGGTTGAGGTCGCGAGCGCCGTCCCACCGGCTCCATCCCATGCGCGGGAGGGTGCCCCGACTTCGTCCGCGACGCTTGCCAATGCCGCCGGTGGTGCGGCCAGCCCCGAGGCACTCAACGCTGTCCAAGGTCAGCTCGCAACCGTGGCAGCGACAGCCGCCCAAACCGAAGCGAAGGTGGCGAAGCTCGAGCAGGACGTCAACGCAGCCCAAACGCCCGCCTCATCCGCCTCCCTGGTGACCGGCTGGACCGGCAGCCATCCCTACATCCGCAGCAAGGATGGAAATTTTGAAATGGAGTTTGGCGGCCGCGTGCAATTTGACTGGCGGAGCTATACCGGCACTACGACTCCGCCCAGTTCCTTCTTCATCCGCCGGGCGCGCCTGGAGGCTGGCGGCATTTTGTTCAAGCATTACGAGTACAAAGTCCAGGCGGACTTTGCCGACACGGGCAGTGCGCTCCTCCGCGACGGTTTCATCAACATCAACTATGCGAAAGAAGCACAGTTCCAATTCGGCCAGTTCAAAGCTCCTTTCAGCCAGGAAGAGCTTCAATCCTCCAAGTACATTGATTTCGTGGAGCGCTCCAGCGTGAACAATCTTGCCCCGGGTCGCTCTCCGGGATTGATGCTTCACGGCCAGGTACTCAAAGGGGCGTTGGAATATTACGCCGGAGCCTTCAACGGGCGAAAAGAATTGGGGGCAAACGATTCCAGCACCCCGGAGGGCTATGTCCGGCTTCGTTTCAATCCCTTCCACGATTCGGATCACGCCGTGTTTAAGGACTTCAGCTTGGGCGGCGCGTTTGCCGACGGGCGGCATAACAACGAAAACAGCTTCCGAGGCCGGACCGCGAGCCAAAGCAAAACGTTCTTCAATCCAGTTCCCGTCAATGGGGAGATCGTTCGAGCCAATGGGGAATTCTGGTGGCGTTACAAGAGCTTTTCCCTGCGCGGCGAATATGATCAGACCCATCAGGCTCGCGAGGGACTGGGCCCTGGAGGCGGCAACCTGCCGGGCGTCATCGGCAAGGGTTACGTCCTCCAAACCACGTACCTTCTTACAGGCGAGTCGAAGGGCGAGGGTGGTGTCACCCCCAAGACAACCTTTCTCGAATCCCCGCATGGAAGAGGGGCTTGGGAATTGGCCTTTCGGTACGAGAACCTGCAAATGCATGACAGCGAGAATCCCAACCGGGCGGAAGCTTTCACCTTCGGCGTGAACTGGTGGCTCAGCAAGTTCGTCCGCTACCAGTCGAACTTCGTCCTCGAGCGGTTCAAGGATCCCCAGCGCGCGCCGACGCCGGGGGATTCGGACCACTTTGGCTATCTGAGCAGGATCCAGGTGATTTTCTGAGCTGATGTGCATTGTCGACATGGTCAGGGATTGTCCTGAGGGGGTCGCGCACACGCGCTACCCCTCGTTAAGGCAATTTAACAAGGGCTTAACCTGGCTGTAACGAAGCAGCCCAAAACTCTAGTGGAGGACTTCGGATGAAAAGGTTACTGAGTTCACCGATAGCGCTGGTGGCGTTTTCTGCCTTGTGGGCCGGATTCCTTGGGGCAGCACCTCCTCCGCCCCCGGACGGCGTCCTGATCAACGGGGCGGGCGCGACCTTTCCTTACCCCATTTATTCCAAATGGTTTGACGAGTACCACAAGCTCCACCCCGACATTCAGATCAACTATCAGTCGATCGGCTCGGGCGGGGGCATTCGCCAAGTCCTGGCCGGAACTGTCGATTTCGGTGCGACGGACGGGCCCATGACCGACGAGCAAATTAGCAAGGCAAAGGGCAAGATTCTGCACTTTCC
>DATKYV010000066.1:0-3445 GCA_035528275.1 Terriglobia bacterium
TCCACCACGCGAATTCTTCACTTGAATGAGGACACGCTCATCGCGCTCAGTCACCGGGCGGCCGGGGGGTGCTCGGACATCGTCGCCCCCATGGCGATTACACTGGGGATGCGGGAATTGCTGGGGGCGCGGCGCGTCCGCCTTTACAGTGAGACTGGGGCGTGGAAGCAGACGGTTATTCGCATTCTTCTTTTTGGAGATGTCAGCCCGGAAGTTCCGGTAACCTATTGCCAGGAGCATTCGGATTGCGTGGTCACCGTGGATGAGGCCACCGCGGCGTGTCCTCCGCTGGGAATTTAGTTTCGTCGTGAGGCGAGAAGATGGAACGAAACGGCGTTGTTGTTGTGGGTAGCCACGTGCAGGGATTGTTCATGCGCGTGGAACGCTTTCCCACCGCTGACGAGACGGTCCTGGGCTGGGATTATCGCGAAGCTCTGGACGGAGGCAAGGGTTCGCACCAGGCCATTGGCTGCGGGCGACTGGGACTTCCCACCTCTTTCGTGGGTTGCGTAGGCAAGGATCGTTTGGGCGACCGCGGGGCGGAATGGATGGCGGAGGCGGGAGTCGATCTCACCTACCTCGTGCGCAGTGACGCGACGGCCACGGGCTGCGGATTCGTCATGATCAATCCCCAGGGGGTCCCGGCCATCACCACGGCGATGGGAGCGAATGAAGAGTTTTCTCTCGCCCACGTGGATCGCGCCGAGCCGGCGCTCGCCCGCGCCCGCATGGTGCTGGTCACGTTCGAAATTCCCTCCGCAACGGCCCTCCACGCGGTTCGCCGCGCCAAGGAACTGGGAGCCACGACCATCCTGACGCCGGGACCCGCCGAGCCGCTGCCGCGGGAAGCGCTCGCCGGCCTGGACATCCTCGTCCCCAACCGCACCGAGGGAGCGGTGCTGATGGGACGCCCATCCACGGATGCGGTTTCTCCCTCCCAACTGGCAAAGGACCTGCAGAGCTATTTCGGCGTCCCCAAAATAGTCATCACCCTGGGCGGCGATGGGGCGCTGGTGAGGGAGGGTGAGAACGAACTGGCCGTTCCCGCTTTCAAGGTGGAGGTCCTGGATACGCCGGGTGCCGGCGATGCGTTCACGGCGGGGCTCACCTGCGGTTTGATGGCCGGGGCAACGCTGGCGGAGGCGGCGAGGTTCGGATGCCTCACCGCGGCACGCGCCGTCACCGTGCGCGAGAGCGTTCCGGGCTTCGGCACTCTGGCGGAAATCGAGCGGTTCGCCTCCGCGCACGGGTTCGGCATGCCGGCTTTCATCGCCAAGGCAAGACGCGATTCAGATTGAAATCGAACCGGGAGGTTATTCACCGATGGCCATCGTCATGAGGTTTGTGCAGCGCTTTCAACCGGTCAAGCGAGCGGAGTTCATGGAGCTGGAGAAGCAATTCGCGGAGCTCGAAAAGCGCGGTATTCTGCCGCGCGGCCAGCGCATGACGCCGCTTGCCGCCCGGGAACCCGGCAACACGCTGATTTGGGAATCCACATTCAAGAGCCTGGCGGCTGCCGAAGAGGTGCTGAAGGCGCTGGAGACAGGCGAGGAACATCAGAAACTCTTCGAGAAGCAGGTGCCTTTCTTCGAAGACGCTTGGGTTGAGTTTTACGAGGTTCTGGATTTCTAAGCTCCGCCGACAATTCACATTTCAGGAGAAACCATGAATCGAGTCATTCGCACTTCCGACGCGCCCCAACCGCGGGGCGTCTACTCCCAGGCCATCGTCGCCGATGGATTTGTATTTGTGGCCGGCCAAGCGGCCATCAATCCCAAGACCAATGAGCTGGAGCTGGGGGACATCCGTTCCGAGGTCCGGCGCACGCTGCAAAACATCCAGGAAATACTGCAAGCGGCGGGAAGCTCCCTGCGGGATGTCGTGCGAGTGGGCGTCTTCCTGGCTGACATCAACGATTTCGCCGCCATGAATGAGGTCTACCGCGAATTCTTCCATGAAAATCCGCCCGCCCGCACGACGGTGGGCGCGCAGTTGCCGAAGATCAAGGTGGAGATCGATTGCATCGCCCGGGTGCGGAAGCCGCGCAAGAAATGAACCGCGCTGCCGAGCTCGCGGCGCCGAATCCCGAAATCCAATGAGGGACGCATGAACTATCGCGAACTTTCCACGCCCGCGCTCACCGTCGACCTGGATGTCGTGGAACGCAACCTCGACCGGATGGCGGCGCAGTGCCGTCAGAAAGGGGTCGGGCTGCGTCCCCACACCAAGACCCACAAGACCCCGGAAGTGGCTCGGATGCAGCTCGACCGCGGCGCCGTGGGCCTGACCGTCGCCAAGGTGGGCGAGGCGGAGGTGATGGCCGCCGCCGGGCTGGACGATATTCTGGTCGCTTTTCCGGTTTTCGGCGGCGAGAAGCTCTGGCGACTGGCGCAGCTCGCCCGCTGGCGGCGAATGCTGATCTCGCTCGACGACGAAGCCACGGCGGTGGTCTGCTCCCGCGCCATGAGCGAACAGGGCGTCACCTTGGGCGTCCTCGTGGAGTTTGACGTGGGCTTTCACCGCTGCGGCCTCGCGCCCGGTCACAGCCTGGTGGAGCTGGCGAAGAAGGTTCAGAAATTGCCCGGCCTCGAGTTCCGCGGGCTGATGACCTACTTCGGAAACGTCTGGGGAACCGAAGAAGAGCGCGCCAAAGAGGCCGAGCAGGTGGCCGAACGCGTGGGGCGGGCGCTCGCGGCGTTCCGGGAGTCCGGCATTCCCGTGGAGATTGTTTCCGGAGGCTCCACTCCCTCGGCGCAATTTGCCGACCGGGTTCCCGGGCTGACGGAAATCCGCCCGGGAACCTACGTCTATAACGACCTGAACACGTATCACCAGGGAGCCTGCAAGCTGGAGGACTGCGCGGCGCGCGTGGTGGTCACCGTTGTCTCGACGGCCGTGCCCGGCCGGGCCATCATCGACGCCGGGTCGAAGACTTTCTCCTCCGACTTGCTGGGCTCGGGCCCCATGTCGGGGTTCGGATACGTCGTCGAAGACCCCGGCGCGCCGCTGGTGAAGCTGAACGAGGAACACGGCCACCTCGACATCACGAAATCCAAGCACCATTTCCGCGTCGGCGAGGTGCTGACGGTGATTCCCAATCATGTCTGCACGTGCGTCAATATGCATGACGAATTCTTCCTGCGCCGCGGGGATGAAGTCGTGGGCTCATTGTCCGTCGCCGCGCGAGGCAAGATCCGGTGAAGGGGACGTCCGAAGAAGAGTCCGACGAAGGCCGAACATTGATTGACCATGACTTCCTACCAGCACCATCCCGGTGAAAGGCAACCGCTCGTGCAGTTCTTCCGCCGCGAGTCGGCGGGAATGCGCTCGCTCACCCGGGTGGTCATCAGTCCCGAAAAGGCCGTCATCTATGACGTGAACCGGAACGCCATGGAGTTCCTGGGGCTGACGTTCGGAGACCCGGCGCTCGAGACGCTGCTTTCCG
>DATKYV010000067.1:0-7801 GCA_035528275.1 Terriglobia bacterium
TGCACATTCTGCGTTGCGGCGCCCGCCCGTGACCTGTCAGCGTTGTAGACCGTCGCGTCGATCCGATAGTACCCGGCCGCCACTCCCGAGCCGAAAGTGAAACTCGAGCCGGTCGTGGTCTGACTGGCCCCATTCACGTACCACGTATAGACCATGCTCTCGGAGTAGTTGGAGACGCTGGCGGTAAGCTGCTGTGTGTCTCCCTCGCTCTGTGTCGCCTGCGCACCCGCAATGCTCACGGCAAGCGGATTCTGAAGATTCGTGTTGATCGTGACCACGAGCGTTCCACCGGGGGTATTCACGTCGGTGAATTCATAGGTTCCGGCTGTGGTTTGATCGGCGACGATCCGCACCACGTCCACCGCACCAGCCACCGCGACCCCGTTGTTACACAGGGTGAAGGCCAGGTCGTAATACCCGGTCGCAAGTGATGTATCCGAATACGAGGCAGTAGCTCCCGAGACGATAAAGTCCAGGGGTGCGGCAGTTCCCAAGGCGGGTGTAAGACTAGCAGAGATAGACGGCGTCTCTACCTGGCTGGCGGGCCATACCACCGTGAGGGACAAGGTTCCCGTTCCTGAGATGGGGGTCACCGTCACTGCGACACCGGTAGTCTCTCCGGTGTTCACCTGTGCGATAGCCGTTCCGGTCCCGATGAGCTCGACTGATGGGTTGGTTGCGTTGACCACGATGGTCCAGCTTCCAGCAGCAAGCCCATTCTCGGTCACCGGCGCTCCCGTGGTGGTGGCGGTGAAGGTTGCGCTATTGGGGCCGGTGCCGGTCACCGTATAGCTCTCCGCGGTCATGTCGATCGGGGGCACAAGTGTTCGAGCGTTGATGTTGTTCGTTACTGAGATCTGAAGTCCCCCGGTCTCTGCTACGGGCGGGGGAACGCCGGGGGGGGTACAAGCTGCAAGCGCCAAAGTCAGCGCAACACAGCACGCGGCAAAAATGAGATAAGGTGAACGATTCATAAGATCCTCCTGGGTTTGATTTTTCTCTTCCACAAATGAGGCGACTCTCAATACTCCTGCCCAGCCCCATGCCTCCTCTGGCCGGTATTCCTAGTCGTCACGTAAAGAGATCTGCGTAAAACTTATGCATAAACCGGATGCGAGTCTGTACGGTAGCGCACACAAGGCGGATAACTGATAGGTTTTTCTATGGCAGAGTAGTGGACGTGCGAGCCCCCGCGAGCCGCGGATGCGGGGCCGGGCGTGGAGCATGCGCACTACGAAGAGTGTCTTGGTTCAGCGGAAAATGGAATTTTCGACTCATAAGGAATGAGAATCTTACTGGGGGCGCTGCCCCCAGGCCCCCGGGGTTTTCGAGGCATAATGAGGAACTTCAGGATATCCAGGCAGCCTGAGAAAAGGGGTGGGGAAACCATTTGGCTTTCCCAAACGGATATCAGTCGTCCCTCAATCCGGTTATCCCTCCACAGGTCGCTCCCCAGCGTTGCCCGCTTCTGTTTTACCGGACTCATATATCTATACATCGCTTTAAGATAAGCATCGAGGAGAACGGAGATGCCACGGTGATCTCCTACACCTCCGACAACGAGTTCTTCCAGGGCAAAACCGAACCCTTTTCCGTATCGCGTTTCTTGCTCGAAGTGACGCAACATATACCCCCGCGCGGATCTCAATATATCCGGAGATATGGGCTTTATGCTTCAAGAACCAAGGGCAAATGGCCGGACATGCCTCATGTGATGCGGCTCGCCCCTGCCGGATGGAAAGCCGAGCGCCTGAAGGCTTCTGATACGGTACAATCTTACTATGAGGAATCAGATGTGCCTGATCAAGAAAGCAGTCGTACCTGGGCCAGGCTCATCGCTCAGGTGTACGAGGTCGACCCACTCGAGTGTACACGCTGCCATTCACACATGAATGTGATTGCCGTGATCACTGATCCAGAGGAGGTCCACAAGATCCTGCGCCACCTGGTGAAAATCGGCCGATCGCCGCAGGGGCTGGATCCAAACTTCGTGTAATCTCCTATCTGTCTCCCTGCCTGCTCCGGGGGGTACTCTATCACCGCAGCCCCCTGTCTCCTTCCAGAGGCGGGTTTCTTGTGCACGCACAAGGTCCCGGAGCGCAATCAGAGCGGCGCCCGGCGGAATCTCGTTCCGAAATCAGAGGCCACGCGGTGTAATGTCCCCGATCGCCACGAAAACTACAGATTCTGAGCGATTCCCCGGTCAGCGCCAGTTTTAACTTTTGCTATCATTTTCATCCCCGAGTCTGTACTTTTCCGGAGTCTGCCACTATACTTCACACAAGTCTGGAACCGCGTGGGGGGGATTATGGCCGTTCAGTCCTCTGGCGCTCTGAATGAGCTTGTTCGTGCGAGCGCCCGTCTCACGCGTGAGCGGCGGCTGGACGGACTCGTTTCGGTTCTCGTAGAACAGGCACTGGACATCACTCGATCCGACCTCGCGGCTCTTTACCTGTGCCAGGAACCTGATAATCCCGAAAGCAAGCTAACCCTCTTCTGTCGGCGCGGAGCCGCGGGGGTTGCGGAGTCCATGGCCGGAAACACGGAGCTTGTGTCGTTTCTGCGGGAGTGCGGTGAGACTCTTGTGGTGAGCTCGCCGGACGACACCTATTTCTCCGATATCTTTCTCGTTCCCGGGATGCGAAGCGGTATCGCCCTCCCGCTTGTTACGCCGCGGTCGCATCTCGGGATCCTCGTGCTCAATTCCCGCAAGCCGGTCTACTTCAATCGTGACCGGTTTTCGTTCCTCGATTCTTTTGGAAAGATGGCCGGCAACATGTTCGACAACGCGCGGCTCAACGACCAGCTGCGCCGGCGGCTCAACGAGATAGCCCTCCTCGAGCGTTACCAGGAAAACGTTTTCGCATCCATGACGAATCTCCTTATCACCACCGACGAGACCGGTACCATCCGCTACTTCAACGCGGCCACACGTGAGCGCTTCGGTCTCCAGGACGAAATGATCGGGGAGCCGATGGAGAAGGTCTTCGGGAAATCGATCGACAAAGCGGTTCTGAAAGCGATCCGGAGGGCACTGGTCGAAAACAGGGAAATCCTCGGAATAGAAGGCATCTTTGAGGGAAAAGAAAAACCGATTGATTTCTCCCTTAACGTCTCGCCGCAGCGTTCGCGGCGCGGCAAGCTGGAAGGCTTGACGATGCTCTTTACGGACCAGACCGCCGAGCAGGCGCTCAAGGGTCGATTCAAAGTGGTCGTGGAGGAGCGCAGGCTCATCAAGGACATGTTCGCCCGCTACGTCTCCAACGACGTGGTAGAGAGTCTGATGCTGCACCCGGAACTGGTGAAGCCCGGAGGCGACAAAAAAAACGCCACCATCTTTTTCGGTGATATCCGCGGCTACACCTCTTTCTCGCAGAGCAAACCGCCGGAATACGTCATTGGGGTCCTGAACGCCTATTTCAGCGCGGCGGTCGAAATCATTATCAAGCACAAGGGGTTCATCGACAAGTTCATCGGAGATGCGATCATGGCTGCGTGGGGAGTGCCGATGCAGTGCGAAGAGACGGACGCGGTGGAGGCTGTCACCTCGGCACTGGAAATTCAGGAGCTCATCAAGAGCAGCACCCGGAAGTTTTTCAAAGGTGAGGCCTCGAAACTGCAGGTCGGCATCGGGCTGCATACGGGTCCGCTTGTGGCCGGAAATCTGGGCAGCGTGCAGCGGCTCAACTACTCCGTCATTGGGGACACCGTCAACTTAGCCGCACGCCTGGAGGGTGTTGCCAAGGGCGGTGAGATCATCATCACGGAGAACACACGGGATCTGATTGGCGACCGGTTCAAACTCAAGGACCAGAAACCGGTCAAGGTCAAAGGCATGACTCAGCCAATCCGCATTTTTAGCGTAGTGGCGCTCGCTCGCTAGTTTTCGGGTGCGTCCGCCGCCGAGATAGAAAAGGAGGTTCGCATGGCGACAGGTTTCGCCGGAATTCTCAGCTTGGCCTGGTGGATCTACCCACTGGCAGGCTCCGTTCTACTGGCAATGATCGCCGTGGTGGTTCTGTGGCTCGTCTCCCGGTCGCGCTTCAACGCGCAGCTGCGGGGAACTGCGGGAGCCGCCAAGGAGCTGCTGGCCTCATTCCGCCGCCGCTACCCGGACAAAGCCCTGCTTCGCCGTTCGCGGATAATCGAATGCGTCGCGAACAAGAAGGAGGAGTATGCGTCCATCCCCCATCAGATCGGTGTCACCCACCTGTGGGTTCAGCGTCTGTCCCGGAAGCCCCGTTCAGGCGACTTCCGGCGTGTACTCGCCTTCGGCGGCAGCGAGGACCTGTGGCCATGCTTTCTGCTTGCTCTGGGACACCCTCGGCAGGGCGACCGTTTCCTCAAATGGTTTGAGGGGAAGGACGCCTTCTTCTCCCTGCGCGAAATGGCGCGCGCGGGTGGCGGTGACCTGTTCGACGGCAAGCGTGCCCTGACACTCCTGAAGGATTCCATCGACAGAATTCGCGAAATGACGGGAGATCCGGATTGGCGCGTCCGCCACTTCGCCGTAAAAATCATCCTCAACGACGACACCGAGCTCTCGCGGAACGCGCTTTGGGACACATTTCACGACGGCGCTTTCCAGATCCGCAGGCTGGTGGTAACGGCTTTCGTTACGGATGAATCGGACCGCCTGTACGAGGCCCTCTACGATCTTGTACTGCGTGATACCGTTTTCGCGGTGCGCAAGACCGCGAGGCACCGCATTCAGAAGGAGTTTTCTGACCGGTACCATCCGGATCCCGGAGCGCTCGCCAGCTTCGAAGCCCTCCACGTACTCGACCTTCTCACCCCGGGCTCGGAAACGGATCGCGACATGGCGGTCGGTGCGCTTGGTCAGGATAAGCTGGAACTGCGAGCCGCCGCGGCGCGGTACCTTCTCCGCGAAGGGGTCCTCGCGCGAATGATCGGCACGGCCGATTTGGGTGACAGGCCGGCGTTCGACCGCCACCTGCGGCTTCTGCGGAACGCCGCCGAAGTCGATGTGACCGATTTCCTCAACGAAGCACGCGGCAGCGGCAATGCCGGAACCCTGCTCATGGCGCTGAAATTGTTGTCCACCCACGGTCCCCGCTCGCTCATCCAGCATGTCGCGGACAGGGCCCTGCGCGGCCTCCCCAACTCGGAACACCTGCAGGAGCTGCGCGCCGAAGCTCTGCGCTGCATTGAGCAGCGCGGGGACGACGGCGCGCTGCGCCTTCTTTTCCAGGAGATCCTCGCGCGCAAGACCGAGTACGAACAGGTCAACGAGATGCTTCAGCACGTACCTGCCCGCGGAGAGGAGCTATTCGCCGACATCGCCCTGAACCTGCTTCGTGACGTCGACTTCGCTGCACGAGAGGGACTCGTGGAGTTCATGGTCCGTCTTCCCGACCGTCTCGTGGTACCGCGACTGATCGATATCGTTCAGGACATTCGGGGAGAGATACCGAAAAAGGTCAGGGTTGACGCTCTTCGCGCGCTCGCTGCAATGAATCGGCCCTACCTGCTCGACTTTGTTCTTGAGCATTTCTACCTTTTTGCTACAGATTCGGCGCAGGAGCTCGCGGCGAACCTCGCCGCCGTCCACGGGCAGGAGTTCGACGCAGCCGTTGTCCGTCTCGTTGAGGGGCGCGACGCATCAGTCCGCGCGGCCGTGATCATCTCGCTGCCCTCAACCGAGAAGAAAGACTTTCTGAAGTTGATACGACCTGCGGTCAATGACGCGGATCCGAGTGTTCGTTCAGCGGCAATATCCGCGCTCGTCCTTTTCGGTGACACGGGTTCTCTTCGCCAGGCGGTGGACCGGCTCCGCGACCCGGTTGAGGAGGTGAGAATAGCGGCTGCGACGGCGATCGGCAGGGCGGGGTCGGATGACCTCGTCAGCGAGCTTCGAAAGATTGTTGACGATGGGAACGAAGTCGAGTCGGTGAAACTGGCGGCGCTTACCGGGCTCGGCGCCTCGGAGCGGGATTCCGCGAGCGATCTTCTGATCGATGCGCTCTCGGCCCACGAAGAACTGGCTGATCACATCCTGGATGCCATCGCGCGGAAAACCGGCTCCCGTGAGTTGCGCTACCTGATCGAAAAGTTCAAGGATGCGGATCCGGTTCTCCGCGAGAAGCTTACGTTCGCCTTCCGCCGTATGGGCACCGCCGGGCAGGATGCGATGCTCGGGCTGCTCGGCGAGGAGATTGGATCGCTTCGCCCGCACGTTGCCCGGACCCTTGAGGAGATGGGCTTCGTCGAGGCGACCATCCGCAAGCTGATGCACCGTGATCCGGAGATACGCCGGGATGCCGCGGCGAGGCTCTCTCTGGTCGGCACGAACGCGGCCTTCCGCGGGATCGTCCAAGCTGCACGCGATCCCGACCCGGAAGTCCGCGTCCAGGTGGTACGCGCTCTCGAGAGACTCGAAACCGACGACGGCGCCGACATCCTTCACGCGCTCCAGGTTGATCCGGAGCGGCGCGTGCGGAAGTATACGCAGTGGGCACTTGAACGGCTGAAAGCGAAAGCCCTCTAGAAAGGTGGCGCCGAGCAGCGAATTGGCCACCAGCGCCTGGGTGCCGCGCACGGCGTTGGGGCTGCTGCTGCGCGACCGGCTTTGCTACCTGAACAAGGAGGCGCTGTACCGGGTGAGTGATCAGCTATGGAGCCATCGAGAGAGCATCGAAGCGGCGCTGGCCGGCACGGAGCGGCAGTTGTTCGACCTCCCGGAGTGTTACCTGCTGTATGATCTGCGCTCCACCTACTTCGAGGGGCTGTGTCCGTACAACCATAAGGCCAAGCGGGGCCACTCCTGGAATCACCGCCCCGACTGCAAGCAGGTGGTGGTGGGGATGGTGCTGGATGAGGCGGGATTTCCCAAAGCCACGGAGATCTACGAAGGCAATACCACCGGCAAGGGCACCCTGCAGAGCATGTTGGAGGGGTTGGAGCGGCGGGTGGGCAAACGCGAACAGGCGCCGCCGGGGTCTTTTCCTGCCCCCCCTCCGGCGAAAGGGGCTGCGGCAATCCGGGTTCGCCGTTGACCGCAGGCGCAGCCTTGGGATAGGATTACCGTGCGCCTGCCGTGCCGGGGCCTCCTCAGGAAGGCCATCGTCCCCGTCGTCAGCCCGGCAGGAGAGCAAGCTCAGGGAGGTTGATCATGACAAAGGTTCTTCACGTCTGCGCGGCTGCGGCGTTGCTGCTTGCCGGCTGCGCCAGCCAGGGACCGGCGGTCATGGAACCGCCGGAGGTCAGGGTGAGCTGGTTCAACTCGACCGTGATCAGGCCGGAGCGGGTCGAGTTCCAGGCGAAGATCCTCATCGAAAACCGCGGGACGGCGCCGCTGGACTTCCAGCGCGTGGACTATGCCGTGGACCTGCTGGGCACGGAGCTGTTCACCGACTCCTTCGACCAGCTGAAGCGCACGGCCGGACGCAAGCAGCAGACGGTGACCTTTCCCTTTCAGATCGTCATGAAGGACATCCTGGACCAGTCCGTGGGGATCCTGGCCGAAGGAGGGGTGCGGGTCACCTTCCGCGGCACCCTCTACCCGGCTGCTGCCACCGGCTTCTCCCCAGCGCCCTTCCAGGAGACCATCCTCATCCCTCTACCCAAGATCCCGCAGGTCTCCTTCGCCGGAGCCGAGGGCGTGCCCTTCAGCGAGCTGTTCCGAGTCAGGCTAAATGATAATGATAGGAAAAATTATAGTTGGCCCTCAGGCGAATTGTCACCAGGGAGGCATAAGATCACAGGTTGGTCCTTGCGATCAGCGGTGAGAGCCCACAAGAGGACTTGAGATGGCAGCGGCCTGTGGCATCAAGCAGTCTCT
>DATKYV010000068.1:0-7179 GCA_035528275.1 Terriglobia bacterium
CATCGGGAAAGTCACCGAGCCGGAATTGCTCTCCCGCGGCATCGCGACCATCGGCGACCTGGCGCGGATCGGTCCTGGCAAATTGAGGGAATGGTTCGGCACTTACGGCGAATGGCTCTACACCAAATCGCAGGGCCGGGACATCGAAGCCTACCAGTACAGCGACGAGCCGAAGTCCATCAGCCACGAGACGACTTATGACGTGGATACCGGCGACGCGGACGAGCTCGAGAGGACGCTTTCCTATCTCTCCCAGCTCGTGGCGCGCCGGCTGCGCGACCACCAACTGTTCGCCCGCACGGTGGGGCTGAAACTCCGCACCGCCGACTTCCGCACCCTCACCCGCGACACAACGCTCTCTGAGCCCACGCATCTGGACTCCGTGATCTTCGAAAACGTGCTGCGGCTGTTTGACGCCGCCTGGAATCGCAAACAGAAGATACGTTTGCTCGGCGTGCGGACGTCGAATCTGGAACGCGGCGTCTTCCAGCCCGATCTGCTTTCCGCACCACAGAAAGAAAAACTCGAACGCCTCACCTCCGCCGCCGACAAGGTGCGCAACAAGTTCGGCTTCGACGCTGTCCGCCTGGCGCGCTCGCTCGAACCGGAAGACCAACCCACGCCGCGCAAGAAACGCAAATTCCCGGGAAGAGAATGAGCCCGCCGCGTCAAGACACGACTTGTCCGCCGTGTTGAATCCGTTCTCAGGCCCGGAGGGCCGAAAGATTGTGGCCCACGGCGTGAGCCGTCCACGCAGCGAAAGAAGCCCAGATTTCTGGAGGGAGAATAAGCCTGCCACATCAGGACTCGACTTGTCCGCCGTGTTGAATCCGTTCTCAGGCCCGGAGGGCCGAAAGATTGTGGCCCACGGCGTGAGCCGTGGGAATAAGGGAGAACTCATTCAGCACGCTAAGCCCCGCAAGGGGCGACACGCAGACAGCGCTCAGTCAAACACAAAGCGCGGGTCGTACTGAATCTCGTGTTTCTTAAGAAAAGCGAGGACTTCTTCTTGAAACGTCGCCTTTCGGTGGTGTTGTTCTTGCTGGGCAATGTAGCGTTTGACCGCCGCGAGATTCGATTGGCTGACGCTGAATGCAGTGTAGCCGGTCTGCCATGCGAAACCGGCACGATCAGGAAACTCCTCATGGACCCACTTCGACGAATTCGCTTTGAGCCTCTCCATGAGGTCAGCGAGAGGAAGGGTAGCCGGCAGGACAAAAAGCAAGTGCACATGGTCCTTCGCGCCGTTAATGATGAGGGAGTGCCCTTTCAGACGGGTGATGATCCCCGCGAGGTACGGGAAGAGGCGCGCCCGCAGTGTGGAGTCGAGCATCGGCTGGCGGCCCTTCGTGCTGAACAATGCGTGGATGAGCAGATTCGTGTAAGTGTGCGCCATCGGTGTCGCCCCTCCCGGGGCTGATGAGTTGAAGAGAGTATGATTCTTGCTCGCCTCGCGTTCCCAGCGCTTACGCGCTGGGCCACATTCTGGCGCTCCTGACGGGGCTGCGGCGCGCCTTTGGGAGCGGGCGCGCCTCCAAAAGAGCGGACGATAACTCCGACGCAACCAAGGCAAAATCTTTGTCGTGACCCCCTTCTCGGCGCTTTCATGCTGGGCCACATTCTGGCGCTCCTGACGGGGCTTCGGCCCGTCCTTCCATCGGACTGCCCCGTTCGCGAAAACCGCAAGGCCGCGATTTGAGTCTTGGGCTACAATGTCCCCCAACCATGAGAATCGCCTACCTCGACATCGAGACGAGCTACGTCGGCCGCTACACAGACAATCGGCTGTTCAAGGATTTCAAGAATCACACGATCACGGTGATTGGAATCCGCATTCTTGAAGATGCGAACGATTCCTTCGTGCAGCTCGTGGGGAAGGACGTCACGCGCGAGAACTTGACGCAGGCGCTCGAAGGCGTCGAGCGCATCGTGACCTACAACGGACGGTCGATTCCCGACAAGGTGAAGGGCTACATCGGATTTGACTTCCCGGTAATTGCCGCCCATTTGGGAGTGGTTCTCGACAAGGAATTCAAGCACGTTGACCTTTGCCCCGTGTGCTGGAAGGCCAACCTCTGGGGCGGTCTCAAGGCGGTCGAGCAGACGTTGGGGCTGAAGCGCCAGTTCCCGGGCAAAGATGGGAAGTGGGCCGACGAAACCTGGAAGCAATACCTGAAAACAGGCCGTCAGTCTCTGCTCGACGACTTGCTGGCTTACAACCGCGAAGACGTCCTCATGCTCCGCCGGCTGGAAGAAGCGCTGGCGAAACGCCGCGCTTGACGGCGGAGGGTATTCTCCCCTTCAGCGACGCCCGCGCGGATATCGTCGTGCGGTGTCCGGCGTTCCTTGACGCTCCCCGGGGCGTGCTATAGACTTCTCGGGTTATCGATCTGAGCTTCGAGGGAGCTGTGTGAGGAAGGAAACGATCATCACGGCAATCGTATTTTTCGGCGTCGGATTCTTCTCGGGTTACATCTACGACGCGCAGAAAAACTGGAGTGCCCAGCAGCGCGCCGCCAGCGTGCCGCAGACCCACGAAGGCGAGGCGGGCGCCACAACGGGTGCCGGCATGCCTCCCGGAGGAACCGCGGGCGCGCTTCCCGAGGGACATCCGCCCATCGACACCTCCGCCGTCGTCAAGGCGATGGAGGAGGAAGCAGCGCGCAATCCCCGCGACCCGGAGCCGCGCCTGAGGCTGGCCAACTATCTCTACGACCAACACCAGTGGCTTCAGTGCATCGAGTGGTATCAGAAGGCTCTGGATCTCGACCCCAAAAACGTCAATGCCCACACCGATCTGGGGACGGCCTATTTCAACCTTGGCCGCGCCCAGGATGCGCTGCGCGAGTATCGGAAGTCGCTGGAAATCGATCCCAAGCACGAGCCGACGATTTTCAACACAATTGTGGTCCACGTGAATGGCACGCACGATCTGGAAGCCGCGCAGCAGGCCTGGGAACGGTTGAGTAAGCTGAACCCCAACTACCCCGGGCTTGACCGCATCAAGCAAGCCCTCGATGGCGCGCGGGCCACCGCCCGGCCGTAGGAAGGGGCATCCTCTTGGCCTCCGCCGCCGTCTGATATGTTATGGCCCGCATACTCGCCTACCTGTTCAATCTGATCTTCATCGTGATCGTCGGATGGATTCTCAGCCGGGTTTTTCGCGGGCTTTTCGGGTCACCGGGTGGGCGGATACATTCTTCGCGAAGCGGGGCGGTGGACGGTGGAAGCGAGCGTGCCGTTCACGGAAAAACGGCGCGCGATCCGGTTTGCGGAATGTTCGTCTCTACAGAAGTCTCCCATCAACTGACGCGCGGAAAGGAGACTCTGCATTTCTGCTCGCGCGAGTGCCTGGAGCGGTATCAAGCCAATGTCGATCAATCTTGAGCAGTATGCGGAGAAAGGTAACGCCGCGCGATGGCAGCCCGGAAGCCGGCGCTGCGCCGCGCGGGTAGCAATCGTTCTTCTGTTGGCCTTCGCCGGCGCGCCACACGCTCTCGCCTGGGGCGGGAAGGTTCGACTGGTGCGCAAGTACCGGCCGGGGCAAGTGATGGTCTACGAGACCGAGATCCGGACCACGGCCACGGTCCGGTCCAATCCACCCACCCTCAAGGTTTTCCTGCCGCCCGTCCCTTCGGCGCTGACGAGCCGCCACCGGAACACCGTCCGCGTCGGAAAGGTCCACCCTGACGGCTCTGCCGACATCGAGAACCGCTTCGACGAGTTCGAGATGCAGTCCGAACTCCCCGAACACGTCCCGGAAGAGGTCCGCGGCGATGCGCAAGAGGCAGCGGAAGAGTTCACCCGGCGATTGAAGGGCCGGACGCTCACCGCCCGCTACGATCGCGCCGGCCGCCTGCTGGATTTCGGCGGTGCCGAGGAAGTGTTGGAAGAACTGGACGCGCCTTTGCGCGACAGCCTCAGAGAGGTCTTGAAGCTCTTTCTGGATCAGATGGGCGGCAACGCACTCTACCCGGACCACCGCGTCAGGCCGGGCGAAGAATGGAAACGGAAGCTCTCCGAACCGGCCAGCGAGTCCTATCCTTACGCCATGGAGGGCGAAAGCACCCTGCGCTACGTGGGCAAGACGCGCTACCGGGGCGTCAAGGCGGCGATCATCGACTTCCGCTTCACCAACGCCCTCAAGCCGGAAATGCAAAAGCTCCGCCAGGAAGGCCCGCTTTCCGAACTGGAATCCCAGGGCATGGGGATCGACATGCAGATTCAGGGTCAAGGGGAGGGTCGGATTCTGGTGGCCCTGGACGACGGGCGGGTGCTCCAGAACCACTCGACCCTTCTGCAGACTCTCAACGCCCTCTTGAAAGGACTGCCGGGTGTCCCCCTTTCCACCTCGGAGCCCGTCAGCTTGCAGGTCGATTCCGAAACACGGCTGGAGATGGATGGATCAGGGAAGTAATCCGGAGGAGGTTCCCGGCCCGTCCACTGACGGGTTGGCGGCGAGCTTTCCTCAAATCTTTGTTGACAAGGTGGAGAGCGATTTTATAATCGAGTGAGCTTTCGCCCGGGGGTTGAAGAACTCGCTGAACAGATGAATCACTCGTCGAACGCTCCTACGCCGGTGGTTTTGACGATTGCCGGATTCGATCCTTCCGGGGGAGCGGGAATCGCCGCTGACCTGAAGACTTTTGCCGCCCACAACTGCTACGGTGTCGCCGCGATCACGGCGCTGACCATCCAGAACACTCAGGGCGCGAGCGCTGTGCATCCGATGGATGCCGGATTGCTCAAGAAATCCATCGAAGCGCTCTTCCAAGACGAAAACATCAAGGCTATGAAGATCGGTATGCTGGCCAACCGGGCCAACGCGCAAGTGTTGCGCGACGTTCTGGAGGCAAACGCCTCGATCCCTTCGGTGCTCGACCCCGTTGTCCGATCTTCGAACGGCCTGGAGCTCGTGGACGCGGCGGGACTCGACCTCCTGCGCTCTCACTTGTTGAGCCGGGTCACGGTGATCACGCCCAATCTGGATGAAGCCTCGGCCCTCACGGGAATGAAAGTCGAGAACGTCGAGGAGATGAAGGCGGCGGCGCGCAAACTTGTCGAGATGGGCGCTCGCGCTGTAGTGGTTACCGGCGGCCACCTCGAAAAGGCGATCGATGTCTTCTTCGATGGGTCCAATCTCGAGACCTTTGTCGGCGACCGCGTCAAACCTGACAATACTCACGGGACGGGCTGCACGTTCTCGTCCGCCGTGGCCTCTAACCTGGCTCTGGGGCGGCAGCTTTACGACTCCGTGATGCTGGCCAAAGCCTACGTCACCGAAGCCATCCGTAAAGCCTACGCCACCGGCCGTGGGCGCCTGCCCCTCAATCACCTTTACCGCATGCAACAGAACCCGCGCGGGGCCGATCACGCGCCCGCCGTCCCCGAACCTGTCCTCTGAAGAATCCGTCACGGCTTGAGCGTGCGCTCCAGACCGGAAGGGCTGCTGCCCCCGTGTCGTTTGGTGTGAATGCGCCGCGGCCTTGGCGGTTGCCGTCGAGCCTTTCATCACGCGGCGAGGATCTGCTCCACTTCCTCCCCGTCCGCCTCGCTGACCAGGGGAATGCCGCTGATCTCGGCGGCGCGCGGGGTGAGCGCGGCGATGTCGTCGCGGGTGATGTGCTGGAGAGCGAACTTGCGCGCCCCGCACATCAGTTGACGCAATCCCTGCGCCACACGCTGGTAGTAGGTGTAGAGGCCGATCGCGCCCACGGGGAGTTTTCGGAAGCGGTCTTTGTATCGCTCGTGGAGTTCCGGCGCGGTGACAAAAACTTCGCTCACCGTAGTGCCGAAGCGCTCGACGTAGATGGGCAGGCTGCTCTCCTCGATGAGCTTTCCGATGTTCTTCCCCACCATGGCCGCGGCCAGCGGCCCGCGCGCCCAGGAAATCAGCTTGACGTAGGGCGACGCCAGCGCCAAGCCCTTGAAGATCTGGTCTTCGAAAGTGAACCCTCCCGCCAGGGCGATGGGCGGAACGTAATGACCGGCCTTGGCGAGCCGATCGCAATACTGGTAGAGAAGCGAGTGTAGTTCGATGCCGGGAACTCCCCACTCGTTCATCATCCGCCAGGGGCTCATTCCCGTGCCGCCGCCCGCGGCGTCCACGGTGAGCATATCGAGACCCGCCTCCGACGACCACTTGAGAGCCCGGGCCAGATCGGCGGGGCGGTAGGCGCCGGTCTTAAGGAAGATCCACTTGGCTCCCAGCTTGCGGAGCTCCTCGGCGCGCCGCAGGAAGGCGTCGCGGTCAGCCATGCCGACGCGCGAGTGGCGCTCGAACTCGCGGAAGCTGCCGCGATGGAAGGCGTCCTCGACCACCGGGTCGTCGGGGTCGGGCAGCACCACGTAGCCGCGCCGCTTGAGCAGCCGCGCCTTCTCCAGGTCCCGGATCTTCACTTCGCCGCCGATGTCTTTTGCGCCCTGACCCCACTTCATCTCCACCGCTTTGACGCCCAGCTTGCCGAGGGCGTACTCGTGCACTCCCAGCCGCGTGTCTTCGACGTTGGCCTGGATGATGATTTCGCCGTAGCCGTCGTCCTGCCACTCCCGGAACGTCTGCACGCGCCATTCGAGCTCGCGGCTGGAGAGCAGGTGGCCGTTGGAGAGTTCCGAATCCGGGTCCATGCCGCAGACGTTCTCGCCCACCGTCAGCGATGTGCCGGAAATCGCCGACCCCACCGCCAGGCCTTCCCAGTTGACTTTGGCGATGTTCGTCGAGCCAAGCGCCGCCAGGACGAAGGGCAGCCGGGAGCGAATCCCCGGCTCGCGCCCCCAGCAGACTTCCAGGTTGACGTTGGGGAATAGCGCCCGGTCGCTATCGGCCTCGATGCCCCAGGCGCCCGTCGCCCGGCCCAGGATCGTGAAGTGCGAAAGGTCCACCGGGTAGTTCTTCGCCGAGGCGGTGGTGATGATGCCGAAGGGCTGTGGGTAGATCATCTCCGCGCCGCGGTAGGCTGACTTGCCGATCTCACACATCCCGATGCAGCCGTCTATGCAGGTGGCACACATCCCGCTGGAGGGGCTGATGGAATCCTCGGTGCGATTCTTGGTCAGCGTTGCTACGGAGGCGTTGAGTCGCGAGTACGTCATGGAAATTCTCCTTTACCTGGAACTTGCCTTCGGCTTCTCACCCGGCCACACCAGATCCTGGCGCAGCGGCCCGGCCAGCTCGCAGGC
>DATKYV010000069.1:0-3148 GCA_035528275.1 Terriglobia bacterium
GCGATTCTCGTTGGATCTTTCCTGGCGCTCGCCTACCAACGCGAGCAGGACCCGGCGACCAAACGGCTGCTCCTGGCGCTCGCCCGGGCGGCGGGCGTCTCTCCGCAGGTTGAGGTCTCCGGCTCTAACACCGGCGAGGTGGAAGTCCGGCGGCTCATGACCGACGGCGTGCAGTTCCTTTTCGCCTTCAACCATTCGTCCGCTCCGGCCGAGGCCAAGATTTCTCTGACGCTCCCTTGCTCGGTCAAATCCTCACGCGACTTGACGACGGACCAGGCGGTCGCAGTTCACTCCGCTGGGGGGTTAACAGTCCTCGAGAAAACACTGGAGGCGCGGGGAATCTGGGTGGTCAGGCTGGAGCAGTAGCAGGCGGCTTAGCGCGCGACGGCGGAGTCCGAAGCCGAGGCGGGTCCCGTCAGGCTGCCGCGGATGACGTGGCTCTGGTCGGAAAAATAGTACATCGTGCCCGTGACCCCGGGCTGTGAGGGATTGGCGTTCACGTTGTAACCATTGTAGAGGCCGGTGGGATCGGGAAGCATGGGGGCGTAGGTGAAGCTGTAGCCGCTCTTGGTTCCCGCCGCAAGAACGTTGTCGAGCAAGCCCGCCGCCGAGGTGCTCGTCGGGCTGCTCGTGGGTGGCGGTCCGAGCTGCAGAAGCGTGCTGGAAAAACCTCTGCCGTAGGTCGCGGCGTAGGTCACTTCACAGGTGTTGATCATGCGCGTGCTGCCGATGGCCGAAGCCTGGTTGGCCGAAATGCGGCTGCGCATCAAATTGGGAATCGCAATCGCCGCAATGATGAGGATAATGGCGACGACGATCAGCAACTCGATCAGCGAAAATCCCCGATTGCCGTGATTCATCGGCTGGCTCCCTGCTCCGTGGGCATGGCTCACCCTGACGTTCTCACCCGTCAGCTTCTCACTCTCGGAACCAAGAACTCGCAAGTGTGATGCCACACGAAGGCTTGTCTGACCCTCAACTAATCGCTGCAAACCAAAGACCTTGCACCTACACCTACGGTGAATCCTAGCACACTTGCGACACGAAGGGGAAGGCGGGGGTGCCAAAAAATGGCAGGGTAAGTTTACAAAGTGGTTAACTGGCCGTCGCCGGGAATCGGCCCCACAGAATCCGTAGACGTGGCTAGGCTCCGCCCGCCCGTCCGGCGGCCGAAGCGCCGCTACGTCGCGGCCGGAGGGATTTCCACTTCCACCCCGAGCCGCTCTGCGGACAAATAAGCGCTGTAGAGCACCGCAATCGTGTCTCTTCCCAGCCCGCCGCCACACAACGGCTCGCGGTCCAGCGCCACGGCTTCCATGAAGTCTTGAAACTCCTGTGGGTAGCCGTGCTGCCAGTCTTCGTCGGGAGCGGGGTGGCTCCAGCCCTGCTTCGTGCCGATTTTTTCGGTGACGTAAACGTCTTTGAGGAAATCCTCCTTCGGGTTGTAGGTTTCCAGCGCATTCACGGGATTCAGGTTGCAGCGAGTGCGGTGGTTGTTGGCGAACACTTCCAGCCAGTTGTGTACGCCACCCAGCACGAGCTCGCAGGAGAAGATGTCTCCCACCGTGCCGTCTTCGAAAGTGATGTGCATCTGGCCGTAGTCTTCGATGTCGTCGTAGCTGGTGCGCAGGAATCCCGCGTCGCGAAAGTTCTTGAGCCGGGTGATTTCGTGGGTGCGCGCCGAGACCGTGGCGGGGCGGATGGGTTTACCATTACGCGCCTCGCCCTCCGCGCGCTTGAGGTAAAGCGCGGCGGTCAGAGGATGACATCCTTTGCCGACCAGCGAGCCGCCGCCGGAGAATTTCCAGATGCCGTAGTAAGGGGAGTGCGAGCCGCTGTGCGATTCGTCGCCGATGATCCACAGAATCTGCCCGCCGCTTTTCACCAGAATCTCCCGCTCCTTCTGGACGGCGGGAGCGTAGACCCAGTTCTCCGCGTAGCAGACCTTCTTACCTGACTCGCGCGCAATCCCCAGGATGCGGTCGCAACTGGCCAGCGCCTCGCGAAGCATGAGGTCTTTGGGAAAGGCATTGCCGCGGAAATCTTCGCTGCCCGGGCCGTAATATCCCGTAAAAGGTTTCTCGATCACCACGTGCTTGCCGCGGCGCAGGGCCTCGACCGCCAGCGGCTCGTGCGTCGAGCCCGGCGAGCAGAGATCGACGACATCAACGGCATCACAAAGCTCTTCAAATGACCCGTAGGCTTGAATCCCGCGCTCGCGCGCAAACGCCTCGCGCGACTCGGGCGACTTCGAGGTGACGCCCACCACCTCAATCGGCACTCCGTACACGCGCCGGTACCCTTCCCAGTGAAAGCGCGCCGCGAAGCGCGCACCCGCGATGCCTACCCGAATTGGCTGAGCCATAATCTCGCACCTCGAAAGTAATCCCCGGCATCAGGTGGCCGAGCTTGAGCGCGGACTGCCGAACCGGTCGGTATTCTAGCACCAGTGCAATGGGCGCTTGAAAGACGAATTCCCTCATGCAAGTTCCGCAATCATCTCGTTCCCTGGCCGCTTGAAAGCCAGAAGTGTATGATGTAGAAGAACCGAAGGAGGCGCCGTATGGTGGCTCGCACTTTCTCGGCAGTGATTCACAAGGAAGGGGATCTGTACGTGGCGGAGTGCCCTGAGGTGGGCACTGTCAGTCAGGGTGCCACCGTCGAGGAAGCGGTCGCGAATCTTCGAGAGGCCACGGAACTGTACCTCGAAGAGTTTCCGGTCGCTGCCAGAGGACCCGTCTTCCTGGCCACTTTCGAGGTCACTCATGCCTAAGCTTCGCCGGGTTTCCGGCGAGGAGGCGGTTCGCGCGCTGCAGCGCCTGGGGTTCGTGCGCATCCGCCAGCGGGGTAGCCACCTCATTTTGAAAAAGCAGACGCCAGAGGGGGCTGTCGGCTGCGTGGTGCCTCTTCATCGGGAACTCGCAATCAGGACGCTCCACGGCATTCTCAAGATGGCCGGAATCAACCCCGACGAATTCATCGAAAACTTGTAGTTGAAACTAGCGCGAAGCCGCGTGCGAGCACGGGAGTCCTCGAAATGCGACCCGAACCCCCACACGCCCTGCTTTGACTGATTACACCTTCGTCTCTGGGTGCGCTTCACCGGATCGAACCTTGCCGAGCCGGTGGGATTTTCCTGCTTGACGCT
>DATKYV010000070.1:0-18564 GCA_035528275.1 Terriglobia bacterium
AAGAGGCGCAGGTGCGCGTGGATGCAAGAATAAATAAACTTGGCCCTAGCAAGAAAAAACAAGACTTGCAGGAATTCTATTATCCCCTTTTGGGGGATCTAAAGAGGTCTGTATAAATAGATTGACGCATGATCAAAAAGAGAGAGGGCATCTTCGGAAGAAGGAGCGGATGACCTGAGGCCGTCGCCGCAGTCGGTGCAAGGCTAGGCGGATGCTGTGTTCGAGGACTTGCAGGTTGGGCGGGCACTGTCCCGAGAGCGCGTGGTGTTTCATCCAGGCCCACAGCCCCTCGTCGGGATTCAGTTCCGGGGCATAGGCCGGCAGACGATACACCCGGAGCCGGGCGTGATGGGCTTCGAGCGCCGCCCGCGTCTTTTTCGAGCGGTGGGAGTTCAAACCGTCCCAGAACAGGAAGATCCTGCCTGGAATCCAGTGCAGCAGGTGGCGGACGAAGGCGATGACTTGGGGGCTGGCGATCGTGCCCCGCACCAAACGGAGATAGGCGTGCGGGTTCGGCGTGACCGCCGAGATGGCCGACAGCTTCGGCCAGTTGAAGCAGTGGTAGAGCCACGGCGTCTGGCCTCGCGGGGCCCAGGTTTTGCAAGGCGTAGGCAGCAGCGAGAAGCCGCTCTCGTCGACAAAGACCAGCGTGGCCTTCAGGCTTTGGGCTTTTTTTTCAAGCGCGGCCAGGTGTGTTTCACCCAGCGCTGGATGGCCGCCTCGTCGCGTTCGCGGGCGCGGCGGGCCGGCTTCTGCCAGCTCCAGCCGAAGCGGTGCAGCAGGCGGCAAACATGATCGCGGTCATAACGCACCCCGAAGTGTCGCCAAATCAGATCGGCGACGCGCTGCGTGGTCCAGATGGGCGAAGAGAATCCGTAAGCCTCGGCCCCCTGGGCCAGCAGGCGCGGAAGCCGGACCATCTGTCGGCGGGCCAGCTTGGACGGCCGTCCGGGGCGTGGGCGACGGTGCAAGCCCGCGGCACCGCGCCGGCGCCATCGCGGAGCCCAGACAAACACCGCTTGGCGGCTCACGCCGAGTTGCCGGGCAATCGCAGCGAGCGACTCTCCACGCTGGAAGAGAGAAGTCGCCGCCAGTCGCCGCGCTTCCATCGCGCTCGCGTCTCGTCGGGGACGTACGGAGTGGTCGGCCATAGACCGACTCTACCACCCAAAATGAATCTGTCAATCTATTTATGCAGAGGTCTTTAAGATGGCCGAGCACATTTCCAGCTATCGCCTCGAGGGGGAGATTGCCCGTGGCGGCATGGGGATTGTCTATCGTGCCGTCCACACGGTGTTCGACGAAGTGGTGGCCATCAAGGCCATCTTCCCCGAGCTGACTCTCAATCCCGAACTGCGCGCTCGCTTCGTGAACGAGGCCAAAATCCAGCGCCGGCTCCCGCATCCCAACATCGTCCAGATCCGCGAGTTCCTGATCGACCAAGAACGGTTCTACATTGTGATGGAATTTATCGAGGGCGAAACGCTCGCCGAGCGCCTGAGGCGGCTGGGCGCGCCGATGCTAGCGAACGAGGCGCTCGATATCTTCCGGCAGGCTTTGCGGGGCCTCGCCGTCGCCCACTCCCAGGGCGTCATTCACCGCGATATCAAGCCCTCGAACATCATGCTCACGCGCGACGGTGTGGCCAAGCTCACCGACTTCGGCATTGCGCGCGCCGTGGGCGTTCCTGGACTCACCCGCACCGGGACCGCTCTCGGCACGCCCGCCTACATGGCTCCCGAGCAGATTCAAGGCCACAAGGTGGACCAACGCAGCGACATCTATTCGCTGGGAGTCACTCTCTACGAAATGGTGGCCGGGCGCGTGCCGTTCGAGAAGCCCAAGGATTCCGACAGCGACTTCCAGGTCCTGCGGGCGCACATTGAAGAGCCGCCTCGACCGCCGACCCGCGTTGTGGCGACAATCCCGCCATTTGTCGAGGGAGCCATTCTCAGGGCGATGGCCAAACGTCCCGACGAGCGCTTCGCCTCGTGCCAAGCGTTCGAGGCGGCGCTGGTTCACCAGGAACTGCCCACAACCAGAAAAGTCGTTCCCACTATCCAGCCGAGCGTCGCTTCGACACCGGCCGCCCCCGCAAGACGTGGCATCCCGAAAGCGGAACTGCCCCAACGGGCGCCGGCGAAGGCGAAGATCAGGGCAGGCCACCTGTGGGCCCTGTTGGTACTCGCGGTGGCTATTGGCGTGGTCGGATACTGGCTCTACCGAGTGCGACCAGGCCCGTCACCGACCGTCACGCCTTCCCCGACCGGAGAGCTTCCGGCAACCAAACAAAGCCCACCTGCCGCCGAGTTAGCAGCACAGGTTCAGTCGCTCATTAAGCAGGCCAACCTGGCCCTGGATCGCGGGGAGTACGATGCGGCGATTGCTGCCTACCGCCGCGCTCTTCAGGTGGACGCGACAAACCAGGAGGCCCGTCGCGGCATTGACCGCGCGCAGAGTGCTAAAGCTGCCGAGCTATCGCCAGTTGCCGCGCAACAGCGGCCTTACACCGTCGAAGACCTGAAGAGGCTCGCCCAAGCTGGCGTTACCGAAAAGCGCTTGCTTGACTTGGTGAAGCAACGAGGGGTCGGCTTTTCCCCCACGCCAGAAGTGCTCGAAGAGCTGGGCCGAAGCGGAGTCCCGCTCTCGGTGTTGGGCGAGATTCGCGAGCTAATACCGCCATACCGGCCTTATGCCTTGAAGCAGACGTTGACCGGGCACGAGGCTGACGTCGACTCGGTTGCCTTCAGCCCGGACGGTCGGCTCTTGGTCGCGGGGAGCCCCAAGACAATCATGGTTTGGGACGTGACGAGCGCGTCGCTGGAGCAGACGTTGAGCGGGCACCTTGACATGGTCTCGGTCGCCCTCAGCCCTAACGGCCACTTTCTGGCCTCGGCGGACTGGAACAAAAGCATCGGGCTCTGGGATGTGGCGAGCGGGGCGCTGAAGCAGACGTTGAGCGGGCACCGAGCCCCGGTATATTCAGTCGCCTTCAGCCCCGACGGCCGCCTCCTGGCCTCAGGGAGCGCGGACAAGACAATCAAGCTTTGGGACGTGGCGAGCGGAGCGCTGATGCAGACCTTGGACGAGCGCCAACAGCCTGTGTCGTCAGGCGGCTTTTACACGGAGGTGGTTAGGTCTGTCGCCTTCAGCCCGGATGGCCGCCTCCTGGCCTCGGGGAGCTCGGAAAAGACAATCAAGCTTTGGCAGCGCGCGCAGTAAAGTAAAGCCAGAGAGACTGGAAAGCCCCCGTAGCGGTTCCACCGTCTGGCCAGCGAAACGCCCAGGCCAAAAAGCTGGCCGGGGGGGCCCGCTGGGTCGGGCAGGAGGGGCGACGCAACGCCTCGCCCCGACGAAAACCGCCGGTGGGACACCGGCGCTACAGCGACCGGACTAGGGTTTGGGCAAGCGTTTCACTTCAACCCCGGCCACGCTTTCGCCGTCCAGCATGAAGACCACGCCCTCGCAGAAACCGATTTCGCCGCCGATCGAATCCAGCGCGTAAGGCTCGCAGCCATGGAGCGCCGCGGCTTCCAGGATTCCGCCGTGGGAGACCACCAGGGCTCGGCCCTCCTCGGGGAGCCCGCGAGCGACGCGCTTCACGGCGCCAAGGAAAGTTTCGCCCTGCAGGCGCAGATAGTTGAGCACCTCGGGAATCTCCCAGCAGGCTGCGAGCCGGCTGATGCCCCGCTTCTTGGCGAGTTTTGAGACCTCGGCGTCGAAAGGCTCCCAGGGATTCACGGCGGTGAAGGCTTCATCCACTTCGTAGCGCTCGAAGCCGAAGGCCTCCAGAGTCTCACGGGCGCGCTCCTTGGGGCTGGAAACGCAGAGATCGTATTGAGACGCCAGCAGAGCCCGCGCGTTGCGCGCCAGTTCCCTGCCCTCTTCGCTCAACCCTTTCCCTTCCCCGCGCTTGCTGTGACGGAAAACCTCAACGTATTTCATCGCCTGCACCCTCAGGGCAATTTCGCCTCGCCGGGCTGAATTATAATACCGCCCGGTTTCGCAGCCGCAGTATCTGCCATCGCCGGTGGCGTCGCTTCGATCAGAGATTTCATTCGCTTTAGATAATCTTCGCCGCCGACGATGAAAACATCGTCGTGCCCAGCTCCTTCGACAGTAAAGAACTGCTTGGGCTCTGGCGCCGCTTCAAAAAGCCTCCGCCCCATTGAAAATGGAATTACCTCGTCGCGGGTGCCATGGATCACGAGTATGGGCGCGCGGACCGCAGCGATCTTCGTGGCGGAATCAAACCGGCTCTTCACCGCGTACTCAAACAATGGAATGCGCAGCACCCTTCTCGCCATCTCGCGGATGGAGGTGAACGTACTCTCGACGATCAAGCCCCCGCACGTGCGACGCGACGCCAGATCAATTGCCACCGCCCCGCCCAGGGATTGCCCGTAGAGGACAATATTCTGAGGTTCGAACCCTCGCACCTCCACAAGATAGCGATAGGCCGCCTCGCCATCGCGGTAGACCCCGGGTTCGTCCGGCGATCCCTCGCTTTTCCCGTAGCCGCGGTAGTCGATCGCGAAGATATTCACGCCCAACCGCGACAGAACCTTTGTGCGGCTTAGCCCGAACCCGATGTTTTCAGCGTTACCGTGAAAACACAGCAGGACTTTAGGCGAATCCGGCACAGGAAAAAACCATGCGTTCAACCTTATGCCGTCCGCGGCGCTGATCCAAACCTCTTCCGGGGGAAGGCCGTAGCTCTGTGGCAAAGGATCAAAGCCCTCGGGGAAGCGCGGAGGAAAGAAGATGAGCCGGTTTTCAAGGAAGCGGATCAAAACCACGGCCACGATCAGACCTGCGCCGACTGCAATGAGCACAGTCATGCTGCGCCTCTTGAGGTTGGGAGAAACCACCATCTCATCTCCGGCGACTCGTCCGTCATACCTCGGGCCGAAATGGCTGAGGATCGCCTTACGGCGAAATGACAACAAATCCCCCGCTGCCCTGCCGGTTGACGCGCAGCAGCGTTTCTCCGGTGGCGTCGCCGGCGAGCCGGTCAAAGTCCTCCACCGTCTCAACCCGCTGGCGGTTGATGCTCTGGATGACATCCCCGGGCTGCAGCCCCACCCGGGTCGCCGGGCTGTCGGGATCCAGATCACTGATCACCACACCCGGCGTATCCGAGCGGAGTCCGAGCTGGTTGCGGATTGCGGGGGTCAGGTCTTGCACCGTCACGCCGCGCAGGGCGCTGTTGGCCGGTGCCGTACCGGTCCCCGCCATGCCCGCGGGCAGTTCGCCCAGCGTCACTCTAATGTTGAGTTCCTGCCCATCGCGCAATATGCCGAAGGAAATCTCCGTTCCGGGGGGAGTGCTCGCCACCAGTGACTGGAACTGGGTGGCATCGGTGAGGACCCGGCCGTTAAACCTGCGGAGGACGTCTCCCTGTTTGAGGCCGGACTTGTCGGCGGGGGAGCCAGGATCGATGTGCTCGATCAGGGCTCCGGCAAGGTCGGGCACCTTGAACTGGCGAGCCAGCGCGGGATTCAAGGGGCGAACGCCCACGCCCAGATAACCGCGCGTCACCTTCCCGGTTTTGACCAGGCTCTCCATCACGTGCTTGGCGAGGTTGGAGGGGATGGCGAAACCGACGCCGTTCCAGCCACCTCCACCATCCTGGCCCTGACTGGCGCTGAGGATGGCGGTATTGATCCCCACAACCTGGCCGCGCACGTTCACCAGCGCGCCGCCGGAGTTGCCGGGATTGATGGGGGCGTCGGTCTGAATGAAATCCTCATACTTCTCAATCCCCAGGCCGGAACGGCCCATGGCGCTGACAATCCCTCGCGTTACCGAGAAATTCAGGCCGAAGGGATTTCCGAAAGCCATCACGGTGGCCCCCACGCGCAGCTCGGAAGAATCACCCCAAGGGACCGTCGGCAAATCCTTGGCCTCGATCTTCAGGACAGCCACATCGGTCCGCGGGTCGGCGCCCACTAACCGGGCTTTGAAAATCCGCCGGTCCACAAGCATCGCTTCGATCTCGGTGGCTTTGGCGATCACATGATTGTTGGTGACGATGTAGCCATCCGGAGAGAGGATGACTCCGCTGCCCAACGAGTGTTCTCTGTACTCGCGGGGAATCCCGAATTGCTGGCCAAACATGTCGCCGAAAAACTGCCGGAAAAACGGGTCCGTGAAGAACGGCGATTGCTGGACTTTAATGACCTGCGTGGTTCGGATGTTTACGACGGCGGGGGTAACCGCCTCGGCGATCCGCTCGAAGGCGTGATTCTGTTTCTCCAGAGCTTCGATCTCCGCGCCGCCTAGGCCCTCACCCTCCGCCAGCGCGAAGCGGGAGCTCCGCGAATCCATGTAAAGAATCGCCGACAGGACCAGGCAGAGGACCCCGATCAGCGTCAGACTGAGTCCCAACAAGTTCTCGCGAAGAAATATGGACGTTCTGCCTTTCATAGGAAGCCTCCTCGTTCATCAGGCCTATCCATGCGCCTCGGACACACCAGAAGTCATCCAGGCCGCTCCGGCCTCCGGCGGCTGGAGGATGGGCTCCAGACGGGCATGGCGAGCGGGCCTGACCAACCGACTTCACGACGATACATTCCTATTTTAACACCGCGCCGCCGCAGGGTCCGGAACAACCGTTCAAATGGACATCACTAAGGCGAGCGGGTGCATCCCTTCGCGACCGATCTTCAAGGGCGGAAGAGGCTTCGAATTCAACTGAAAGGGATGCGCGGGGGATGCCTGACACTCGACAACTGCTTTGCGAGTGGGGAAGGTTCCAGCACGGTGCTGAGAAAGACCTGAGGGGGTGTCATCCGGAGCGAAGTGAAGCATCTAACCGCCGTGCTTACATCACACGAACGAGATGCTTCTGCCCCGGCGCGCCGGGGGATCAGCATGGCAGGGACCCGCTCTTCAGCACCGTGCTAGGAAGAGTTCTTGAGGAGGTCGTTCAGGGTGTCGACGACCTGGGGATCGTAGGTTCCTTTTTCGACGCCCTTGCGGAGCTCACTCGAAGCCGCTCTCGCGTCCCACGGTTCGCGGTAAGGGCGCCAGGCTGTCAGAGCCGTGTACGCCTCGGCGACGGACGTGATGCGGGCACCCAGGGGGATCCCCTCTCCCTTGAGGCCATCGGGATAACCGTCCCCGGCCCACCTTTCGTGATGGTGTATGACAATCTCGTGAAGGCGCGGGTCCACGTACCCGAGCCTCATCAACGTCGCCACGCTTTCCTGAACGTATTTCTCCACCACTTTGACTTCCTGCTCGCTGAGGCTGCCGGGACGGTTCAGAACCCGGTGAGGCACGGCCTCCTTGCCGATATCCTGGACGTACCCGGCAAGCAGAATCACTTTCTTCAGGTCCTCGTTCAGATTCAACCGGTCGGCGATGGCGTAGGAGAGTAACGCCGTCATGCTACTGTTGCCCACTGAGCCGTCCAGGGCCTCCACGGCGAGCACGACGTCCTCCGGAACTTGAATTTCGGCCAGATGGGGGCAGTACTTGGCCACCAGAGCCAGGGGCATCACCGACTCGTCGTTCAGGCGGCTCTTGATTCCGGTTACCTCGAAAACGGCAACTCGCCGCAGTTTGCCTTTGAGCTGGATCTTTTCGTACTCGTCGCGCTTGATGTTGGCATCCGCGTAAGCCAGTTTGATTTCCGTTGATTCCGGATCCAGGGCCAGGGCGCGCTCAAAGTGTCGGATGGCCGAAGAGGCGTCGTGCAATTGAAAGTTCAGCTTACCCAGCTCGAAGAGAAGGCTGGCCGACTCACCCTCTTGCGCCAGCTTATCTTCCATCACGCTGAGACGGTCCATGAGTTCATGGTCTCCCTTCCTTCCCAGTCCCAGGTTGCGAAGTTTCCGGGCGGTCATAAAGGGCTCGATGGCGCGGAAAGTCGGCTCATCGATGTAGACCTTGCCCGGCTGACAGATCTCCTCCAGGCGTTTGGCCACGTTGACGCGGTCGCCCAGCGCGCTATAGGCCTGGCGACGCGCTCCCAACATCCCCACGATGGTGCTTCCCGTGGCGATGCCCACGCGCAATCTCCACGGCAGGTCCAGGGATTTCATCCGCTCCTGCATCTTCCATCCGGCGAGTACGGCCAGCAGCGCGTGGCGGTCGTAATCCACGGGCGCGCCAAACTCCACCATCATTCCATCGCCCATGTACTTGTCGATATGTCCGCGGAAAAGATCCACAACGGGCTCGATTTGCGCCAGAAACCGATTAAGTTCCTCCAGGACGACTTCGGGCCGGTTCTGGTCCGAATAGGTGGTGAACCCCGTCAGGTCGGTGAACATGATGCTGATTTCCCGCTTCTCATACCGAAGCTTGCCCTCGGTGGCGAGCCTCGCCACCACCGGGTCCATCGTGGCATAGAGGGTCTTCTCCACTTTCTCTTTCATCTCCTCGATAACCCGGCTGCGCCGGAGTTCTTCCAGGAGCTGGCGCGTCTCTTCGAAACCTTTGACCAGTCTCTCTTGCAGAGAACCGATGGCGGCGCTCGAGAGGATGAGAAAACCGCCCCAGATGCCTACCAGCAGGAGGGCCTCCAGCCGATTCCCAGCCACCATGAACGATTCCGGGTAGCGATAGGCAATAAACCCCATGATGAGGATGCACAAGGTCGCCCCAAGAACAGCCTTGCGCTTCCCCAGGAAATACGCCGCCGCCAGGATCGGCAGGTAGAAGAAGTTCAGGAAGGCGGTGCGGTTGAAAGGGGCGAGGTAAAACACGCCGCCCACAAGGAGGGCGATCAGGAAAACAAAAATAATCTCGAGGTTGCGCGCGAAGACGCGGCGCACGCGGTCCGGCCAGTTTCCGATCAGCGCATCGGGAGCCGAGGCATTCGCACGGTTCGGTGGACGAGATTCTCTGCGGTCCATTGTCCTCTGCGCCTGGAAATGCGAAACCTGCTGCCAGAAGTTCCGCGCTAGTATATTTGCAGTGAGTCCGGAGTGGCAAGCCCAAGTTCCTTTGGCTTCGGCACTCCTCAATCCCCCCTCAACTGAGGGTTTCAATGCCCAAGGGCGCCAACCGGGCGGGCTACTGCGTCCGGCCGAATTTTGAGAAGGATGTCCAGTTGCCGGGGCGGGTGACCACATACAAGCTGAGTCTGTAGCTTCTGTGGTTGTCTCCCTGAGCGGTGACGGTAGCTGTGGGCTTCCAGCCGGGCACTTGGTCCACCACGGTGACGATGCGCATCCCTTGATGAAGGAACTTCTCCAGGTGGGGTCGCAGCTTCCACAATGCGTATGGCGTCATGTAGATCGTCACGACGTCAGCGAGGCTCAAGTCTTGATCCAGGACGTCCCCGTGAACCAACTGAATTCGGTCACGGAGCCCCAAGTCCCAAATCCTTGTTCGGGATGCTTCGAAGTGGCGGGAGTCGAGTTCGATGCCCACGCCCCGGGCACCGAACTTCTGAGCGGCCATGATGAGAACGCGGCCATCCCCGCTTCCCAGATCGTATACCACCTCATGGGGGCGGACCTGAGCCAGGTCCAGCATCTTCTCGACGACCGGCAGGGGCGTGCCCTCGTACGCACTGAGTATTTTGCTGTCTTCACCGCTGCCTTGATCTTCCGCCTCCAGTCCGGCTTGAGCGATGGCCAGACTCGTTAGGCCTATGATCAGAACGGCCAATGTCCAAACAACCTTATTTTGGAAGGAAATCTTTACCTGCATTGTCCCAAGGGTTTGATGAGATGGCCGGCCTGCTGCACCAGGTTCGCGCAACTTCGACCTCTCCTTGCGCACCTGCGGAGGGCATATTGACCTGTCCAGTTAATCCTCCCGCAGCGGATGACAAAGAGCCTGCCGAAGAGCGTCACATCTTGGGCCGGGTGACACTGAGAATCTGAGCCTGGAACATCTGTCCACTCACCTTCTGGAGGGCAAGGTCATAGTGGACGGGGTAGTTTCCGCCGTCTGTGACGTTTTGGGCGAGGATGGCGCCAAAGAAAGCGCCGGAGGAGCCGCTGCCGCCCAGCGTGGCGTCGCCATTGGGGACGTTGATCATGCCGTTGAGCTGCGCCTGGCCTTTCAAGCTGAGCGCCGTGCCCGTCCCCTGAATGTTCACCGTCATGTACGCAGGCGAGGGGACGCCCGGGGTTGAGGCATTGTAGTTCATGTTTGCCGTGCCGCCGACAATCGACAGGTCGTTTTTGATGTTAAGCACAAAGGGCGTGGCCGTCGCCGCAGTAGGCGCGGGGGAGTTCGGGGTAAACGTGTTGTCGGTGGCGGCTGGATAAGAAGGTGCAACGCTAGACGTGTTGATGATTCCGTTCTGTCCGATGGCGATGCTGTTTATGGCCATGTAAATGGGTGCGGCCATGGAGCCCGAGGGCCCAATGAGGTTTACCGACCCTGGGGTCCCACCTCCGCCTCCCGCCGCGACATCGCCCACGAGGTAAGGGGCCGTGGACGTGCCGCTGCCTAAGACGCCAACGCAGGAGTAATTCGAGTAGGTGTTGACCCCACCTGAGTAGTTGTGGCGATAGCTCTCGATGTACGCCGAAAAACCCGCCGGACACGCACCGCCGCCAGCGGCAAACGTCGCCCCGGCCGGGGGCGTCGGCGGCGTTGACACTTTCGTCCGGATGTTGATCACTCGGTCCGGATTGCCCGTCCCGCCGCTCGGAGGCTCGACCTTTGGAGTGCTCACCGGATAGCCCCAGGCCGTCATATCAATGGATGGAGGCTGGGGAATGGGGGGGCCGGTTAAGACCGACCCGGCGATGCCGGTGGTTGAACCGGAAAAGCCCGTGTTGCAGCTTGGGTCGGAGCTGGTATTGGCGTAGGTCACGTCGCCCCCAACCTTGACGTTTCCGTTGAGTGTGATCCCGCCGTTCGAGCCTACTCCGGAGTTGGCGAACTGGGCGTTGGTCGCCCCGGTTGTTGTCGTGACACACCCGGTGGCGCTGGCGCCGTATTGCCCATAGGTTGAGTTGTAGCTGTCGGTGCAGACTTGCGTCCCGCTCATCGCGACGCTGCACAAGCCATACAATCCAAATCCGTAATAAGGAAGGAAGATGGGCGAAATCGTCGCCACAACCTCCACAGTGGGCCGCGCGGCGCCGGCGCCCAGATTACTGTTCCACGTGCCGGTGGATCTCACCTGCCAAACCTCGAAGGGCTGGCGGCATATCCCAACGCCAGCAGAGGAATCGGGGCAGCCCGCAGCAGGGACTCCGAAAAAGGCGTTGTTGACGGTGTGGTATTCGAGCAGAGACGCGGTGACCGTATAATTGCCGCCGCCGCCGATTCCGTCACTGATCGCCTGATTGTTCATGGCCGCAGTCCAGTTGGCAACCACGTCGACTTGCGTACCCCCGCCATCCAGGGTAACTGAAGCGGGCGGATAGGCGCTGGCCCCCGCGCTGGTGAAAAGCTTCACCGAGCCGGAATGGGTGCAATTACTGGTGCAGGTCACCGGCGAACCGGTTGTGAAGTAGAGATTGACGGGAGTGTTGGCATAGGTCGAGACGGTGTAATACGTTCCTAAAGCCGCATTCGGGGGAGATAGCGGAACGTACCTTGAGCTGTTGAAGAAATTCAAAGCCTTCTGGACTCCCGCCAGAGCCACATACTCCGCTTGCGTCCCGATTCGGTAGTTGTAACTCGCCAAGGTTTCCGAGCGCGCACTGAAGACCATGGCCGCCGCCAGAGTGGTCAGCACGAGAAGCGAAAGGAGGACCAGAATAAGCGCCACGCCGGAATCTCCCGATCTCCGATTCGGTTGGGATTGCCTCATCATGATTCCACTCCTCTCATTCCATTGCCCCGGCTGCCCTCCGAATCAAGGAAGGGGCAGCGTCCTGTTGGTGCTGGGGTCAATTGGCGTGCGCGGCAGATACACCGCGCCGCCATTCTGCGCGACACTCAAGGCGTTATTGATATTCTTCGGAACGATATGCGTCTGGAGCCGCTGCACCCGGTAGGTGCCCGTCTCCGGATCTATCTGGGATTGCCGCACGGTGAGCGCCACCCGCACGTCCAAAACAAAGCTCAGAAAGTACGGGTTGGGAGGCGAGGTGGAATTGTCCCAGGCTCCGGAGGTATTCACCTTGAACCAGATCGCCGGTGTGTTGTCCGAGTTCAATACCGGGGTGATGTAACTGGCTGTGCCGCCTGACCAGGAGAGCGCGGCGTTGACGGTGGTGGTTCCCGTGGACGAGGTCTCGTCGGGCGCAGTGAACACGGTCCAGTTGGCGGGCGGCGAGCCGCCACCCGTAGCGCAAGTTCCCTGGATATTGTCCACCAAAGGCGAGACCGTGGCGCCGTCCAAAGCCGCCGCCTTGCTGGCGGGGATTTGGAAGATGCCGCTCGAGGCGTTCGCCAGCTTGGTCATGAACCTCGTCAGAAGGAAGGGGCCCGTGGTGCATCCGGTTGTGCATGCATCGATGTAAGTCCCCGCGGTCGTGCCGCGACATTGCAGCCGGTACTCCCCGTAGTAGAGGTCGCCCGTATCCATGATGTCGCCGAAAAACCGCAATTTATTGTCGGCAATTCCCAAACCGGTTCCTCCGGCATAGTTGTCGTAGAGAATGCCGCTCGGATAGGGAAAATTCCTGGTGAAAATGGGCTCGCCGGGAGAATGAGGGTTGCCAATGACCAGAGGCGCCGTGCCGGCGGCCATCGCCGTCGTGCCGTATGTGGTGTCGTAATTGACGACGATTTCCTCCTGATTGCAGACAGAGGGACTCCCCGTGCAGTTGTTGCCGATCACCAGCCGCGTGCCGTAGAAGACGTTCTTGGTGGCCGGCGACGTCCCAGCCACAATCGGAAACGAAATCAGGCCCGTCCCAGGATTGGTTGCCGACGATCCTCCCACCCTTTTGCTGACCGTAAAGGGAGGATTGTATCCGGCCTGGTTGAGCTCCTGGGCCATCACTTCGAAAGCGCCGCGGCCGCCTTGGGTGACTTCCGCCATGAGCTGCTGGCTGCGGTACCGCTTCTGGTTAATCTCCAGAAACTGAAACACGATCGCCATCAGAAGGGTGATAATCGATACGCTGACCAGCAACTCCAAGAGTGAGAATCCGCTCTGATTGGGCGCTCGACCGAAGAAACGGTTCGCCTTCCCTGGCATTTCGGCCTCCTACTGCGACTTGAAGGTGGTTACCGCCACCGTCGGCATGGCTCCCCCGGCGCGGACGGCGTTGGGAGCATAGACAACCACCGAGATCTGCTTCAGTCCGGTGACTCCGGAAACGTCGGCGATTCTCCAGCGACGCTCGTAGCCGTACCCCGATGCTATGGCCGCCGAGCACGCGCCGGCAAGCGGCTGGCTGTTGGTGTTCAGGAAGTCGACATAACCGACGTTGGGGTCTCCGCTAAGGGGGCAGGCAGATAGTTGCGTCACATCCGAGAAGGAATTGGAGGTGAGCCCCACGTTCCAGCCGGTGTCAGTGATAAGTGTCGTGTTCGTCGTCGTGTTACTGTAGGAGAGGCGCGTCAGTTGCTCGATCTTCTCCCGCGCCAGAGCTGTCATCCGGGTCGTCTCCGTCCCTTGGTTCTTATTGGTCACCATGGCAATGAAAATGGCTCCACCCAACGAAGACATGGTGATGAATGCCACAAGCACCGCAATCATGGTTTCAACCAGGGAAACGCCACGATCGTTTCGTTTCGACATCATTGTTTCCCTCTCCTCCACGGACGAACGATCCGGAGCTGACTCATCGGCTCATCCAGGCGGTCGACGTGGGGTTCCACTGATAGACCGAAATGCGTCCGCCCATGGTGAGGACAACCCCATCGTTCAGGTTGGACCGGTTGGTCACGTAAATCACCGAGCCGCCATTTGCCAGGGGAGCCCCCGCGCTTGTCACCGGCATGCCGCGGGTGTTGAAGTAGAAGACTGTCGCGCCGGCGCCGCTGGTCAGGCTTCCGGGATTAGTGGACCCGCCCGGATTGGTCATGATGAAGTAGTCTCCCGTCGACAGGTACTGCCTCCCTGCCTCCAACTGTGGTACTGAGAATGCCGCGTAAGGGGACGTGCAATTGGAATCCACCGTGCTCGGCGTATTGCCACACAACCGTTCCATGGTGTAACTGTGCGGGGTTGTCGAGACGTCGATGTTCAAGCGGTAGGGAGCATTCTGAGAGGTGGCGCGAAAGCGCGTGACGTTCATTTGTGCGCCAACCGCACCTGCGTCGGAGTGCAATCGGTATGCCTTCACGGCATTGATCGCCTGCGGAACGGCCATCGCCACAACGATCCCAAGAACCAGAATTACCACGAGTAATTCCAGCATGGAGAAACCCGAGTTTCTTTGCGTCATGGGTGACTGCCTCCGTTTCAAGCAAAGACCGGAAGGAACGACGCTCGCGGACAAAGTCTTTCCCGACGCCACTTTAACACCTCGTAAGCGTTCTTCTCCACCCAAAACTGGCCGGCCGACTTGACCCCTCTTCGGCATACTGTAGACCAACCGACGTACTGGTTTCAAGCTAAGCTGGAAACCCCAATGTCCAAGGGCAAGCATCCCCCTCATCAATAGAGCAATTGAGTATCCAGCCCGGCCGCATATCGTGGCAGATTCAACCTATTGATAATAAACAAAATATCTTCCAACAGCGGCTGGACTAGCCTGCACCTTTGCCCCTGGATGACAATTATTGTCATCCCCCGCAAACCAGCTTTCGTCCACCCTCTAGCTTGAGCCACAAAACGTGCGTGTACACTCCAGGAGGACCTGGGCACACAGGCGGACTTCTGGCAGCGAAACATACTCGCTCATGGAATGCAGCCCGGCCCCGCCGGGCCCGAAGAGGACACTCTCAATACCCGCTTCGCTCAGCAGCGCGGCGTCAGTCCAGAAACTCTGGGCGCCGAGTCTTGCTTGCTGACCCGTCACCTTCTCAAAAGATGCGGCAAGCACTCGGGCAACTCGGCATTCCCGAGGGATTTCGAGGGGCGCAGCCCAGTATTCCAGTTTATGAGAAGCCCGGAAACTCTCGTCCTGCGCCGACAATCGCGACAGGATTTCCGCAAGCTCGCTTTCGAAGCTGCGGCCATCTTCCCCCGGCAGGAGGCGGCGTTCCAAATCGAGCCGGCAACGCTGGGGGTAGCTCGACAATTCCTGACCGCCCGAGATCAGGGATGCGTGCACTGAACCGTGTCCGAGCAGAGGATGTGGCGCGCGAGCGTTCAACTGCTGCTGAGTTCCCTCGATCTCTTTCAGAACCCGACCCATGAAGGCGATAGAATCCAAGCCTTCCTCAGGACGGCTCCCGTGCGCGGCTCTGCCCACGGTCTCAATGCTCGCCCAGGCAAAACCCTTGTGGGCGATTGCCACCTCCAGACCTGTGGGCTCCATAACGATGGCGGAATCGGCCTTCACGCCTTCCTTCAGGAGCGCGCGCGTCCCCACGCTGCGGAACTCTTCGTCGGCCACCGCGGCGATGGTCAAATCACCGGACAGTGAACGCTCCTTGGCGAGCGCTGCGCCGGCCGCCAGCGCCGCCGCGAGCCCTCCCTTCATATCCTGCGCCCCGCGCCCGAACAATCGGTCCCCTTCGATGCGAGCCGCAAGCGGGTCTTCCATTCCCGCGACCCCGACCGTATCGAGGTGGCCGTTGAGCATCAGCGAGGGGCCTTTCCCTTTGCCATGGAGAATCCCGAGGGCATTAAACCTGCCGGGCGCCGCCTCTTGCAGCCGGACTTCAAAACCGACGTCGCGAAGAAAATCCGCCACGTAGCGCGCGATCGCGGCCTCGCCCCGCCCGCCCGGAACCAAGTCCGGATTAACAGACTCGATGCCAACCAGGTCAACCAGCAGTCGGGTGAGCAGCTCGTTGTCAATCATGGAGTTTTCCGGACGGAGCGCCGAAACGTATCACGAGCGTCGCTCCCCGCGCTCTCCCTCTCGGAAATCGAACCGTATCCGGTCAGGCAGGGTTGACCTTGAGCAGAACGAGTGTCTGGTCGTCTTCGATGGGAGCGCCGGCCATGAAATCGCTCACGTCACCCAGGATGCGGTCGGCGATGCGCCCAACATCCGAGTCTCGAAAACGATTGAGAACGGCGATGAGGCGCTGGCTACCATAGATATCGCCGCGAGTGTTTCGTGCCTCAGTGATCCCGTCAGAATAGAGAACCAGGATCGCCCCCGGCTCCAGCGATTCATGGCGCGACTCGGGAGTGGCTTCGGCGAAAAGTCCCAGGGGCAGGCCCGTCGATTCCAGGAAGCGCGGGCCCTCGGAGGTGAGCAGAATCGGAGGACTGTGCCCGGCGTTGACAAACTGCAATCCCCGCCTTGCGTCGTCGTAGATGCCGTAGAACAAAGTACAGTGCTTGGCTCCAAAAGACGAATTAAAGATCTGGCGGTTGATCCGCCGCATCAGGTCTTCAAGATTCTCCGCCGTGGGCGCCTGGGAACGCATCAGCCCCTGGAGGTTCGCCATCAGCAGAGATGCGGCCATGCCCCTTCCCGATACGTCGGCGATGGCCAGTCCCACCCTCTTTTCGGGCAGCCGGAGGAAATCGTAATAATCGCCACTCACGGAGCGAGCCGGCACGCACCGTCCGGCGATTCGCCCGCTGCTCAGGCCGGGCACGACGCTGGGAAACAGCATCGTCTGCATTTCCGAAGCGTCCGCCAGCTCTTTTCGATGCTCGCGATTTCGCGCCACCTCTTCAAACAACTCGATGTTCTCGATCGCAATCGCCGCCTGATCGGCCACCGTCGTCAACAAATCGAGTTCCTCGGCGTTGTAGAACTCGTCTGTGGCTTTGGGGCCGAGAACCATCAAGCCCAAAAGGGTCTGCCGTCGTTTCAAACCCAGCACGACCGCCGCTCTCAGTTTGCCCAATCGATCCGCCACACTTCGGAAGATGGGAATCAGTTTGGGATTAAAGGGTGAGACCTCCACCTCAAAAATGCGCTGCTCTTCCATCAAGTATCGGCACAGGGGCTCTTCAGGGACGAATTCCACATCCCCCACGGCCAAGCCATAGCTTCCCTTACCCGCCTGGGCTCGCAACTTCTTGGACTGCCGGTCTAAAACGAAAAGGAAAAAGCGCGTCGTGCTCATCTCGATCTGAATTCGCTCCCCCAGAGAGGCGGCCAGGGATTTCCGATCGAGGATGTGCGGCAGTCCCCGGGCGAGATCTTCCAGCCGCTCCCGGAAGGTGTAGCCGGCTCGGTCGAGGGTGCGATCGACGAGTCTCTGATAGGGGCTCCAGGAAGGGGCCAGAACCACTCCGGTTAGAACCGCGGCGACGATTAAGACGGTCAGCGAAGGTTCCCTCAACGATCCGCCCGTGGCCCAGCTCAATCCCACCGCGAAAAACAGGAAAACAACGACGGCCGGGCCCGCCAAGGCGCAAAACCGGATGATCTGTCGCACCAACAAGCGGATGTCGTACGGCTTGGCCGCGGTCAAAGCATGCCCGAGAGCCAAAGGCGAAAGCAGGCCCACCACGGTCAGCACCGCCCGGTTGAAAAATGGGCGGAAGCTGCCTGCACTCGGCAAGGGGAGACGGACCGCCACGCCGTTCACCAGTAGCAGGAGAAGCCCGCCGATGAGGGCCAAGGCAACCGCGAGGCCGGCCCAACGGACTTGTTCGCGCGCCCGGCGGCTGGTGGGCTGGCGGAAATTCTGAACCAGACTCACGATAACTGTTGCCAGGACCACCGGCCCCACAATCCAGAGCAGGGGAAGGCCCTTCAAGCCAGTTGCCGGGTCGGCATGCTGCGTCACCAACAGGCCGATCAACGGAACGCTCGCGGCGACGTAGAGCGGCGCCCACAGCATTTTCCTCGCGGCCAGAAAACGGTTGTTCTCGGGAAAGACGATGGCAAAGTGAACGAGCGCCGGCGGCATCAGGGCGCACAGATAAACCAAGGCCGGGCCAATCTCATCGGTCAAGAATCGCGTCAGGGATTGTGGCTTCCACCAGCCCAATCCGGCGATCTCCCAGGGTGGAACTCGGAATGGATAAGGGGGCTGCAGAAACCAGGCGGATTCCAGAGCTGCCCGGCCTATCAATAACACCGTCCCGAGAAGCGCGAGGATGAAGAACGCGCCGGCGGGTGGGCTTTGGGGCCGCTTCAGGAACACTACGAAGGCCAGGAGAACATAGAAGGCAGCAAACCACAGCGCCAAGCGATGGGAACCGGCGTTTTGCGAAACGTCTTCATGGGCTGTGGGAAACGCATACTCGGATAGCGCGCGACTATTGGGATCGTACAGACCGTACCGAACCCGCGTGAAATTGTCTTGGCGAGCCAATATTGAACCGCTCAGAGTCTGTTCCCAGGGCCAGACCTCCAGTCGCCCAAGGGACTGGGTTGCCCGGGATGTCAGATCCACCTGCTCCCAGCCCCAAGAAGGCTTCAGCCACCTGCTGCGCGCCATGCTGGAATCGTCTTGCAGGGCGTCCGGCAAGAGGCGGTAGAAGTAGCTGCGCGCATCGAGTGTCAAGAACCCGTTGGGCTTGACGCCCCTGACCACGACCTCGTCGGAATCGGTCGAGAAGTCGTGGGCGTGAATTTGTGTGGGATCCTCACCGCGCCAATAGAATAGTCGGCGACCATCCGCGGACCACGGCGACCAGAGAGCGCTGGCGCC
>DATKYV010000071.1:0-3984 GCA_035528275.1 Terriglobia bacterium
GCCACGCCTTTCTGGATGGCCTCGAGCGGCGTCGGAATTCTTCTCAACACCCATGACGACATCGCAGCCTGCATCAACAAAGACGGCGACGGCTTGTTTCGCTTCGCCTATATGCGCTCGCCCGAAATGCACTACACCATCTTCGTGGGCAGGAACATCGCGGAGGCGCGCGACCTCTTTGTAGCTTCGCTGGGCCTTCCCCGCCAAAGGCCGCCGGACACGGTATTCGAGCGCCCGGTATGGTCCACCTGGATTTCCTTTCTCAACGATGTAACCCAGCGCGACGTGCTCGACTTCTCCCACCGCATTCATGCGGAAGGCTGGCCGGCGAGCGTCATTGAAATCGACGCGGGCTGGCAGACGCATTTCGGCGACTTGAAATTCAACTCCAAATTTCCCGACCCGAAGAGCATGGTCGAAGAAGTCCACAAGCTGGGGTATCTCTTGACGCTTTGGGTCTGCAATTTCGCCAATCCCGACTCCGAGCGCTACAAGCGCGGAGAGGAACGCGGGCTCCTGGTCGGCGACGCCGCGACCGGCAAAGCCGCGCGCATTCGCTGGTGGGAAGGCGAGGGGACGCTCATCGACTTCAATAATCCCACGGCGCGCGCCGAGTACGTCAGCGAGCTCAAGGCGCTCAGGGAAACGTATGGCGTGGATGGCTTCAAGTTCGACGGCGGCGACGCAGAATACTGGCCGGCGGCGGGCGCGCATAGCGGCGGGCCGATGCCGCTCACCCGCAACCGCTACACCGACCTCTGGGCGGAAGTGGGCGCGGAATTCGAATTGAATGAATTACGCGTCGGCTGGCTCTCGCAGCCTCTGGGACTCTTCAATCGCATGCGCGACAAGAGCGCTTCGTGGTCGGAAGTCGACGGCCTGCCGGCCATCGTCCCGCACGGCGGCATCCAGTCGCTGCTCGGATTCGTTTTCAACTGCGCGGACCTGATCGGCGGCGGGCTCGACACAGGCTTCAAGCCGGACGAAGAGCTCAACGTTCGTTGGACGCAGGCTGCGGCATTCATGCCCATCATGCAGTTCTCCTACGGGCCATGGAACTACAGCCAGGCGTCGCAGAAGATCATCCGGCACTTCATCGAGCTTCACGCGAAACTCTGGCCGTCGCACTTCAAGCCGTTGGTTGAGCGCGCCATGACCACCGGCAAACCGATCTGGTCGCCGCTGTTCTACGTCTTCCCTGAAGACGAGAGGACTTTCGGAATCAGCGACGAATTCATGGTGGGTGAAACGCTTCTGGTGGCGCCGATTCTTCGGCCCGGCGAGCGCGCCCGGGATGTTTACCTGCCCGCCGGCACTTGGCAGGATTTCTGGTCGGGAGAGACGACGAGCGGCGGCAGAGTAATCCCCGCCGTCCCGGCGCCGCTCGAGCGGATTCCGGTTTTCGAGCGGCTCGACTGAGCAGACGAGGGCAAGAGACAAGCCTTCAGCGAAACCACCCGGCTAGTCGTCCAAGCTCATGGGGGCGAGGGGTTGGATGCGCAGCGTCGTGCAGAGCCCGCGCAGGTTGTCGGCACTTTCCTGGTCCACAGACTCAAACCTAAGGCCCGCTAGCCCGTTCGGCTGCTTCCAGGCCACCTTGGCGTGAGCCCGGATCTGCCTGCCCTGCCAGGGAATCGTCAACAGGCACTGGCTCCCGATATTCGGCAGGCCCCCACCCTTGACGCAACAACCCTGGACGCTGATGGTCACCACGGTGACCGATACCACATCCGGGTTTCCGGGCTGGGTGAGCTGTCCTCTTGTCTCCGTGAGGTAACGCGGAACTTGTCGTCGCTCGGGCATGGTGTTTGCAGTTTAGTCTGGCCGCGCCTTCAAAGCAAGACTCGAAATTCGGCCTTCACCGTAGAATGCGACAGACTGAAGCCAGTGACTCTTTGCGCCCACGATCAGACGAACAACAAAAGTCGCGCTTCCCTTGCCCTAGCGACTTCCATCGAATACAATAAATGCGTTCTCCGAGCCCGAGGAGCTAAGGGTAGTGGACAGGCCTAAGCCCTGCGGGCCGACAGGGTGGCGCGAGAAATCGCGTCGCCTCCCGTGTTTGGAAAGGAGAACCGAACCTGCTCCAGACACGGGGTGGGTCTTCTTGTTTTTGGGGCTCAGGGCTATGCCCCATTTGCGTGCCGTGCTGATCCCGCTCTGCGGGAGAAGCATTTTCGAGTGCCTTAGATCCTTCGTCTCCGTCAGCCGACGGACTGACGGACTCAGGATGACACGTAAGGGGATTGGCAGCGGTGAGAATCCGTCTGCCGCACTCGGACACCGCCGCTACACATCAATGCTCAAGGACAAGTTCGGCCGTCAAATTCGCGACCTGCGCATCTCGGTGACGGACCGCTGCAACTTCAGTTGCGTCTACTGCAAGTCCGCCAATCCCAAGAACTATTTCCCCCACCGCAACCTCCTCTCCTGGGACGAATTCCTTCGGCTTACTCGAGTGCTGGTGGGGCTGGGCATTCGCAAGGTGCGCGTTACGGGCGGCGAACCACTTCTGCGCGACGGGGTGGTCGAATTCATTGAACAATTGGGGAGAATGAAAGGCCTCGAAGACGTCGCGGTCACGACGAACGGCTATCTGCTGCCGGAAAAGGCCAAAGCGCTCGCGGCGTCGGGTTCGCCGCGCATTACCGTGAGCCTGGACTCGATGGACCCCGCCAAATTTGCGCGAATTACGCGCACGCCGGCTTCCTACGAGAAAGTGATGGCCGGTCTCGACGCGGCCGTGGAGGCGGGGCTGAAGCCGGTGAAAGTGAACATCGTGCTGGTGCGGGGATTCAACGACGACGAAATCGTGGAATTCTCGCGCCTGGCGCGCAACCGCGACCTCGTGGTGCGCTTCATCGAATACATGCCGCTCGACGCGGACCACACGTGGAATCGCGACCTCGTGGTTGCGGCGCGCGAGATCGTCGACACCATCAACGCGGTGCATCCGTTGGTCGAGATTCCCCGCCCCTCGCCCAGTGAGACGGCGCTCCGATACAAGTTTGCGGACGGTGAGGGGGAGATCGGCATCATCGCCCCGGTTTCGATTCCGTTTTGCGGTCAGTGCAGCCGCCTTCGCGTGACGGCGGACGGGAAGCTGCGCACCTGTCTGTTCTCACTCAAGGAGCACGACGTTCGCCACCTGGTCCGCAACGGCGCCACGGATAGTGATATCGAGCGATTCTTTACCGAAGTCGTTCACCAGAAGGAGCCAGGGCACCGCATCAACGAAACCGACTTCGTGCAGCCGGACCGCACGATGGTCTATATCGGCGGTTAGTGCCGTTCCAACTATTTCGGGCTGTCAAGGCGGCCGGTCATCCGAGGCTTTCTGTTAAAGCATCGGCATCGACTGATTCACCTTATCAAGTTGGAACGGCACGGGTCGCGCCGCTGGCGGGGCGAAATGCGAGCCCCTGGCATTTGCGCTACACTGGTATTTGGGCTTTTATGGCAACCGTCGCTTTCAACCTGCTCCCGGAATCCTATGTCGAGCTTTCCGAGCGCGAGCTCGACGAGCGCATCGCCCACGCCAAGGCCGAGTTGGGCACGCGCCTCGTCATCCTGGGACACCATTACCAGCGCGACGAAGTGGTGAAATTCGCCGACTATCGAGGCGATTCGCTCAAGCTCTCGCAACTCGCTGCCCGCCGCCCGGAGGCCGAATTCATCGTCTTCTGCGGCGTGCACTTCATGGCGGAAAGCGCCGATATCCTGAGCGCCGACCATCAGGCTGTATTCCTTCCTGACCTGAACGCCGGCTGCTCGATGGCCGATATGGCCGACCTGGACCAAGTGGAGGTCTGCTGGGAAGAACTGGCGGGCGTCACGGATGCGAAGATCGTTCCCATCACCTACATCAACTCCACGGCTACCATCAAAGCATTTGTGGGGCGGAAGGGTGGGGCGGTTTGCACGTCGTCGAACGCCCGCAAGGTGATGGAGTGGGCCCTGGCGCACGGCGAGAAGGGGCTGTTT
>DATKYV010000072.1:0-11374 GCA_035528275.1 Terriglobia bacterium
GCCACCCCCCAGGCCTTGGGGCGTCGGTCCGCCCATGAGGTTGGGCTGGGAGAACTTCTGCGAGATGGGCAAGACGTCGTCTTTGCCCCACGCGTAGCTCGATCCCTGAAACGACCATAGCTGGTAAGGTGCGGCTTGCTCATCGGCGAGAGACGCATTCAAGCGGTGGCGCTGCGCGACAACGCGGTCGAGGACCAGGTCCGCGGCTCCCGCATTTCGATAGGTCAGCGTTGCCAAGGCAAGTCCGGGAAAATTCTCGTAGACTTCTATGGACAACGTCTTGCCAATCGCCGTTCCGTCCGGCGTCTGGACGCGGCCGGTAATCACCACCCGCTTTCCGCGCGCGCCGATATCTCCCGACACGTCGGAAACCTTGGCATGCTCGACGTCATAGCGGGCGGACTGCAACGGCTTGCCGCCGACCACACAAGATTCCCCCGATCCAGCAGGGCCGGCTTCCGGTTCATCCAAGGTCAGCTTCTTGCCGTCCTTAATCATGAAGGCCTGGATGTATCCGCTTGCCAGCACATGGAACTCGGCGGAGGCGGTCTTCAACACGACAGGGCCCTGCGGCTCCACAGTTACGGCAATCGCTGCCGAAGCGTTCTTTTCGACGGCAGGAGGGCTGGTGGGGCTGCAGCTTGTGATTGAGATTCCGGTCGCTAGCAGGATGAGGAGCATCGTTGCGACACTTCCTCTCCATCTGCCCGGCCTTGGGGTGGATGCGTCGTTGCAGTGGCTCAGGCGGTCTCGCCAATCATTGGGCGGGTCTTGGGTTTCCGTTCGCGGACTCCACTGAGGAAAAGAAAATCCGCGGTGAGTGGGGCGCGTGTGCATGGTCTCCCTCCATCCGGCGATCGTCCGGGGGGCTGAGAATTTCACTACATCCCACGGACAGATCTCTTCCAACGCTCCGATCCCGTCCGTAAGTTCGAACTTTATACCACCCAAAGCCGACGAAGGGGAGCCCGAATACTCGAAGTTCAAACTGCCGGACACCTCGCGCCGGACCCACTCTGTTTGCTGTAGCGCCCCGGCTTGCCGGGGCATTCTGATGCTGCCAAGGCCCCCGGCCGCCGGTAGCGGGTCAGTTTGGTGTAGAGGCGGCTTTACGCCGTCCGTCAATTGACGGACGAGATGAACTCGCCGCTACGACAGCCAAAGTGGCCCATTACCCGGCCACGAGAGGCGGCTGCCGTTCCGTGTTAAGATAATGGGTTTCGAGAACAGGAGACGACGACTTCCGTTCTGCTTTCCGTGTGATTCTCACTCGGTCTGCGCTTTGACAGTATGAAACGTATTCTGGTCACCAACGACGACGGCATTCACGCTCCCGGCCTGAAGGCTCTCGAAAAGGCTCTGATCCAGTTGGGCGAGGTGACGGTGGTGGCGCCCGACCGCGAGATGAGCGCCACCAGCCAGTCCCTCAGCCTGCACACGCCGCTGCGCATTCACGCCTTCGACGACCGCCACTACGCCGTCTCGGGAACCCCGGCCGATGCCGTGATCATCGCACTGCATCACCTTTTGAAGGAAAAGGCCGACCTTGTGGTTTCGGGAATCAATCCGGGCGGCAATCTGGGCGAGAACGTCGTCTACTCGGGCACCGTCGCCGCGGCCATGGAAGCCACGCTGCACGGCGTGCCGGCCATCGCCATCTCGCTCGCCTCGCGCAAGCGGAGGGATTTCTCCGCCGCCGGCGCTTTTGCCGCGCAGTTGGCCGCCAAGGTTCTGGAGGAGGGCTTGCCGTGCGGCGTCATGCTGAACGTCAACGTGCCGCGAGACGAGGTGCGCGGCGTGCGCGTCACCCGCCAGAGCCAGAAGATTTCCCAGAATGTCGTCATCGAAAAGAAAGACCCGCGCGGCCGCCTCTACTACTGGCTCGATGAGACGAGCGACCTGGGGCTCGTCGAGCCGGACTCCGATTACGCCGCCATCCTCGCCCACGAGGTTTCCATCACTCCCTTGCAGGTTGACCGCACCGACTACGCCCACCTCAATCACCTCACGCGCTGGCTGCCGGCGCTCCTGGCGGCCATCTCGAAATAGCTGCCAGCCAAGGACTTGCGGGAGACGGCAGGGAGCGCAAAAAAAAGTGTCTCACTGTTCTCACTGTTCGCCATGGGCTCAAGACGTTGTGCTAGCGTGGGAATGGAGGGAGACAGGAGATAGGGGCCGGGAGACAGGAGCCAGAAGGCGGTAACCTGAATGGTGAATTGTGAATAGTGAATTGAGGAACCCAGAGCCGAAGACAGGTGGTGCTAGACGGGAGTATCGCCCCTGTGTCGGGAATATGGCCGGCCCCAACAATCAGCGCGCAAACGTGTGAAAACGCAAAAGCAAAGCCGCTATGTGCATGAAAACACAGGGGAAGTTTCAGAAATATGTAGCGCAATCCGTCAGCCGACGGATTGCGGCTCTTCCAGAGAGGTTGAACGTGGCTGAAAATCCGCAAGGCCATGGCGTGGGCCTGGCGCTACCCGTGGTCATGAGGCCGCAAACGGCGTAGGGACGTTAAAATGCAAAAACGAAGCCACCATGTTATTGAAAACAAAGGATCGGCCCGAATTAGGGTCCGCGAAACGAACCCATTTGGAGGCCAAACGAACCCATTCTTGGGCGTAACGAACAGGCGCTGCCAACTGCGGATTCGCCTTCAGGCCAGGCGGCTGAATGGTGGGAAGCCGGTTCCAGCCCGGCCCTGTACACGCCGTCAAAAGCTGTGTTACGTTCGCTGGGCGAGGGCGGAAGCCCGCTCAGCCATAGCCGGCAATCTTCGCGGGATGTGATCCGGAATCAAGCCTATGCCAGACATTCGAGTCCGATTTGCTCCCAGCCCCACGGGTTACGTGCACGTTGGCAACGCGCGCACGGCGCTCTTCAACTGGCTGTTTGCGCGCCACCACGGCGGCGCTTTCGTCCTGCGCATCGAGGATACTGACGTCGAGCGTTCCGAAGAGAGATTCGAGACGCAGTTGCTCGAAGATCTGAAATGGTTCGGGCTTGACTGGGACGAGGGTCCGGACAAGGGCGGACCGTTTGCTCCGTACCGGCAGTCGGAACGGAAGGAACAGTATGCTCGTTACGTGGCGCAGCTTGTCGAGCAAGGGAACGCCTATTACTGTTTCTGTTCGGCGGATCAACTCGAAGCGGAGCGCGCCGAGGCCTTGAAGGCTGGGCGCCAGCCGAAATATTCGGGGCGCTGCCGCAAGCTCACGCCCGAGGAGGCGGCGCGGCGCGGAGCAGCGGGGGAGCCGGCCGCCGTGCGGCTGAAGATCGTTGAGGGCGCGTTCACCTGGAAGGACCTTGTTCACGGCCCGACCAGTTTTGCGAGCGACGTCATCGGCGACCCCATTCTCGTCCGCTCCGACGGCCATCCCGCCTACAACTACGCCGTGGTGATTGACGATCATCTGATGGAGATCACCCACGTCATTCGCGGTGACGACCACATTTCGAACACGCCGCGGCAACTGGCGCTCTACAACGCCCTCGGCTGGGAGCCGCCGGAGTTCGCGCATCTCTCCACGATTCTCGGCGCCGACCGCTCGCGGCTCTCCAAGCGCCACGCTGCGGCGTCGCTCGAGAATTTCCGCGAGATGGGGGTTCTTCCCGAGGCGCTGCGGAACTACCTGGCGCTGCTCGGCTGGTCGCCCGGAGACGGCGTGACGGAAATCATGAGTGACCAGGAGCTTATCGCGCGCTTCTCGCTCGACCACATCACCAAGGCCGCGGCGGTGTTTGACCAGGAGAAACTCAACTGGATGAACCGGCACTACATGAAGGAATCGCCGCCGCGTCGCCTGGCGGAATTGAGTATTCCGTTTCTGGTTGGCGCTGGTTACGTGGCCGAGCCGGTGGATGATGCCGCCCTGTCCTGGCTCGAGCGTGTGCTCGACGCGGCGCTCAAGAATCTGGACCAATTAAGCCAGCTTCCGGCTGCCGTCCGCTTGATTTTTGAGTACGACGCACAGAGCGTATTGCGCGGTGAAGAGACCCGCCACGTCGCAGAGGATGCCGATTCGCGTGCGGTCCTTGAAGCGTTCATCCCCAAAGTGCTCGCGGCGGGCGAGTTAGATTATCCGCGCTTTCGCGAAATTGCCAAGAGCGTGCAGAAAGAGACGGGGAAGAAGGGGAAAGACCTTTTTCATCCCATTCGCGTGGCGCTCACTGGCGCCGTCTCCGGTCCGGAACTCGAGAAATTGATTCCCATTTTCGAGGAAGGCGCGAAGCTCAATCTCGCGTGCCCGGTGAAGAGCGTCGCCCAGCGCCTGCGCGAGTTCGCGGCGGCTGCGAGGTTGCTTTGAACCACCAAGACATCAAGGCACCAAGAAAGAAAAGTTCAGAAGTGGATAGGGAAACGGGTGAGTTTGTTTGCCGTACGGAATGACCGGCGAAAGGCGGAAAATAATTGTGGAAGCCCCGTAGGGGCGTCGGAATGTGGCCCAGCGCGTCAGCGCTGGGATCAAGAGGCCGCAAGGATCAATAGCTAAGCCCCGGAAGGGGCGACAGAGATTTCGCTTGCGGTCTCGGTATGTCGCCCCTGGGGAAACCGACTACTGACGACTGACAATTCTCATGTCTAAACTCGATTCCGAACCACGCCTGGACACCGTCTATGGCTTCAATGCCGTGAAGGAAGCGCTCCAATCGCGCCCGGTGGAATATGTGCTGGTGGCGCAGGGGCAGTCGAGCCGGCGCGTTCAGGAGATTATTGAGGCCTGCCGCAAGGCGGCGATTGCTGTGCGTTTCGCACCCCGGGCAGCGCTCGACCGCGAAGTGGGGAACGCGCGCCATCAGGACGTGGTGGCGGTGTGTTCGGCCAAGGCCTACGACGATCTGGAGACGTTGATCGCTTCCCGTGAGCACCCGCTGCTGGTGGTCCTGGACGGGGTGGAAGACCCGGGGAATCTGGGCGCCATCGTGCGCACGGCGGTTGCCTCGGGCGCCGACGGATTGGTCATCCCTCAGCGCCGAGCCGCGGGACTCTCTCCCGCCGTGGCGCGCGCCGCCGCGGGCGCGCTCGAGCACCTGAAGATTGCCCGCGTCACCAACCTCGTGCGCTCGCTCGTCGAGCTGAAGGAACGGGGCGTGTGGGTGTACGGTTTCGAGGCGCAGGCGGAGAAATCGTATCTGGACATTGATTATACGTGTTCTTGTGTCCTGGTCCTGGGCGGTGAAGGCCGCGGCCTGCACCGGCTGGCGCGGGAAGCGTGCGACATGCTGGCGCGTATTCCCCTCTACGGCCCGGTCCAATCCCTTAACGTATCCGTGGCGGCTGCGGTGGTGCTCTATGAAGCTGCGCGGCAACGGCAAGGCAAAATTGCGAGCCCCGCGGCGCCGGGGACCTCCGGGTAGCAACGTCCCCTGGTCCGAACTCATCAAAGCGAAAGAGGCTCGACTCGTGATAATGGACACGCGCGCGACAATTCGTTCCGCCCTGGTGTGTTTGCTGATTCTCGGCGTCGCGGCGGGGATTGCCGTGACGGTGCGGGCTCAGGAGGGTGTCACCGGCGCCCCACCCGTGTACACCCCGCCCCGAGAAAAGGAGCCAGAGCTCACCCGCCGGAAAGAGGCGGACATCCGGGTTCAGTCCACCCTGGTGACCACCCCCGTCACCGTCATCGATGAATCAGGAGAGTTTATTTACGACCTGCGGGAACAGGAATTCGAGATCCTGGACAATGGCTTCCCGCAGCGCATCGAGCGGTTTGAGAATCTGGCGCGGCCAATTGCCGCAGTGATCGTAGTGCAGACCAACGAGCGGACTCGCCCGCTGCTTGACCAAGTGCGGCCGCTCGGCACGGTCTTTTCCATGCTCATGCTGGGGCCGGCGGGGCAGGTGGCGGTGATTTCCTACGACGACCGTGTCCGCCAGGCGCAGGATTTTTCCGACAGCAACGATCTACTCAACCAGACCCTCGAGGAATTGAAGGTTCAGGGTGAGAAAGCTCGCCTCAACGACGCGCTGATGCGCGCCATCGCCCTGCTCGAGAAGCGTCCGCGTACCGAGCGGCGCATCATTGTCGCCATTTCCGACGGGTTCGATTCGGGGAGCGAGACGAGCGACGACGAGGTGATTCGCCGCGCCACGGGTTCCGAGACCACGATCTATGGCTTGGGTTTCAATCCCGCTCAACTGCTGCTTGCCGCCAAGCCCAGGACTCCGCCGCCCGACCCGCTGGACACCAACGTCACCCGGCCCACGCCGCCGGGCACCGTCCCCACGCCCTCGCGGTCCGAAGGTACTTACAACGCCCCGATTCCCATCGTCGATATCCTTGCGGGGACGGGCAGAATCATCAAGTCCGCCGTGGCGTCGAGCGCCTTGGAGTTTTACGCGGGCTACACGGGCGGAGCGTTCTTCAGCCACTGGAAAAAGAAAACCCTCGAGGACCAATTGAGCCGCATAGCCGCCGAGATCAACAGCCAGTATGAAATTGCGTACGTCCCCGCCTCACTGAATCAGCCGGGTTTCCACCGCATCGAGGTCCATGTCCAGCGCCCGGGAGTGAAAGTCCGGGCGCGCGCCGGGTACTTCTACCAGCCGCCCAAGCCGTCGCAAACCGCCCAGACCCCCTGAGGATCGTTCTCCAGGGGTCCTGCCGTTTCAACAAACTGGAGGCGGCTTGACGAGCGGCAACCTCGACCATTCTGAAGTGGCCACCGGCTGAGAATTCGACAGCATCAACTTGGAACGGCGCTAATAATTCTCGTAACCTTGGACTTCGACGCGGCGGGTGGATTTCAGGTCGATTTCGGCGAGGTAAGGTCGCATGTCGTGGGGCGAAACACGAAGGACCATGGCGTGGGTCGCTTCATCGTCCTTGAAGACCACGGTGAAATAGCGGTTGCGTTTTCCTCCCAGCAGCGGAACGATGAAGTTGGGCTTCACCTTCCACTTGAGCTTCATCTTGCGGACTTTCCGGCTCACGTCATTGCGGTATTGCATTAGGGTAATGGACGAAAAGGAGGCGGTAACCGCTCCTGTTGGGCACCGGAACGTCAGGCCGGTCGTTGCCAGCTCGAGGTTCCCTTCGCACCCTTCGGAAATGCTTTCGGTCCCGGCGGCGTATTTGAACTGCGGCTCGATGCCTTCCTCGCTGCCATAGACTATCGCTGCCGTAGCAAGCAACAGGGCGGCCGACAACAATCCCGGCCGCATCTTTCTAAACCCTTGTCCTTTTGTCAAACTGACTCTCCAGGTGATTGGATTCTCCCTCCGGCTGGCTCGGCAGGCCCAAACTCTATATCTTATATTAGGATGCGAGGGATTGCATCAGGTGTTGCGCCTCATCGAGGAGGGGGCTCAGGGGCAGCCGCTTTGCGGATCGGTTGGGCCGCGGGCGGCGACCCAGCCTTCCACCGGAACGTCCACGTCAAGATACCAGGGGATGGGGAGTGAACCCCAGCGCGCCGGCCTGAACGTCCAGCAGGAGACGATCTTGCGCGCCGTCGCGAAGTGGGCGGGCTGCCCGCTCAAAGGCTTTGTGTCGATCGCCTGTCCCTTGTCGCCGACCAGAACCCGGAGGCGAACGGACTCACCGTCGCTCGGCCCCGACGGCGACTCCAGAATCTCAGGAGGCTTGACCTGCCGGTCGAGGTACTCCTCCGGGTGACTGGGGAGCGGCGCGAGCTTCTTGGTCTGCAGGGAGAAGATCACGTCGACAAGGGTCGAGAAAGACGTGGGCCCGTCCTTCGTCTTGAAGGGGCGGAAAAGCCAGCGACGCACCGTCCGAAGCGCCGAGGCGGCAAGAATCGGATGCCCGGCGATCACATGGGCCTCGCGCACGCTGCCCTCAGGTGAAACGAGGACCTGCAACCGAACCGAACCTTGGATGAAATTGAACTTCGCCACCGAAGGGTATTCCGGGCGGTCATGACTCTTGAGGAGCTTCGCACCCGCCTTCGAGTCCAAACGCTCCGGCGCCAGTGCGGGTCGAGAGGTCTGCGCCTTGGCGGAAAGCGCGGCGCACAGACACCCCGCCGCCAGCGTCCAGACGCCGGCATGGCGCGCTGCCTCACAGACGACGTTACTTCTGCGATTCAAAAATCACCTGCGCCACCACGTAATGGTCGGCGTGCGAAATGGAGACGACAGTCCTGGTCACGCCCAGTTGGCGCGCCAACTGGGCCGCGCGTCCCGCCAGGACGAGCTCCGGTTTGCCGCTCGGCTGATGGACAACTTCCACATCCCGCCAGCTCACGCCCTCGCGCCAGCCGGTGCCCAGGGCTTTGAAGGCTGCCTCCTTGGCCGCAAATCTCGCCGCGTACCGCTCCGCCTTGTTCTTGAACTTTTCGCAGTAGGTGATTTCGCCGGGCGAATAGAGGCGCCGGCAAAACCGCTCCCCGTGCCGCTCGAGGGCCTTCTGGATGCGCAACGTCTCTACGATGTCGATGCCTGTGCCCACAATCATGCCGGAAAGTCTCGCCAAGCTTCCGGCCGGCGGGCCGCGCCCGAATGACGCCGGTTAGTGCGCGGGAACGGCCGAAGCAGCCGTCCGCATCGACGCCGCAGTGTGCTCATACCCCCTCACGGTGTAATAGATCGCCTTGTCAAAGAACTGGCCGAGCGACCGTTGAAGTTGTTGCTCCTGGTAAAGGTCCACGGCCGAGTCCACGAACCCCGAAGAGTGAATGTAATCTCGCAGATGGTACTTGATCAGAATCAACGCATAAACCACTTCGTTGACCGGAATTCCCTCGTGACAACGCCTTTCTCCCAGTTCGCTGTATGTGGCCTTGATCATTTCGTCGGTCTTCTCCCCCAGGCAGCGGCCAAGATTACGGTAGACGTTATAAACACGGTGGCGAAGCTCTTCACGGGGAAGGCGGTGGTATGCGGGTGTGCGGCTGTTGGATTTGAGGTCATCCAGCAAACCGCGAGTCAACTCTTCGGCGTGGTTCTCAATCAACTGCACCAGGCGTACGGAAAGCATCAGTCACCCCTGGGCCGAAGTATAAGAAAGTTAAGTTTACCATACCAAATCAAGGGCGGAATTTCAACGCATCACCCTCAAATGGCGCTTCGCCAGCCCGTGCTATATTGGAGGCTTGAAGAATCCAAAAAGTTTCAGACTCGTTTCGGACGCGGACCTGGAATGGCTCGAATGTCGCCGGTCTGCCCGCCTGCCGTGGTTGTTGCACGCTTTCAGCACGCGTCGCGGAGGCTTCAGCAAGCCTCCCGCCGCGGGACTGAACCTGGGATTTGTTGAATCCGACCGGCGTGCCCGCGTGGAAAGAAATCGCCTTCGCTTCTTCCAGGCGATCGGAGCTGACCGTTTCACGCCGGCCGGGCTGCGCCAAATCCACTCGGCAGCCGTTTATCGGGTGGAGAGCACCTCGGGCCGCAGCCTCCACTACCGGCCTTGCGGTTTGGACGTCCCGCTGGCACCAAAGCGCGCGATCCCAGCAGGCGATGCCTTGATCACCAATCAGCCGGGCGTGTTGCTCTCCGTCCGAATCGCCGATTGCCTCCCGATTCTCCTGGTCGACCCGCGCCGGCGCGCCATTGCCGCGGTGCACGCCGGGTGGCGCGGCGTCCTGGAACGCGTGGTCGAGAAGGCCGTCGGAGGGATGCGGCAGGAATTCGGTTCGGACCCGAGCCGGATGGCGGCGATCCTCGGCCCGTCGATCCGCGCCTGTTGTTACGCGGTGGGGCAGGAAGTGGTGGACGCGTTTTGCGGTGGGTCTGTGAATGGCGAACGGTTTTTCCGGCCGCCTTCCTCCGACGACCCTTCCCAGGCGCTCACTGCGCGCTACCCAATGCTTTTCCTTTCGCCCCATCCTCCAGGCCACGGACCGAAGCCCGCGGCCGCTGCGCACCTCGACCTTGTGGCGGCTGCGCGCGACCAGCTTCGCCGTGCCGGGCTGCGCCCTGCAAACATCTACGTCGCGCCCTTCTGCACGGCGTGCCGGACAGACCTCTTCTTCTCACACCGCAAGGAAGGGGCGGGGACGGGACGTGCCATGGCGGCGGTTGGAATCCGGCCGGAAGTGTCCCGGCGCAAACGCGCGCCGGCGCGGGAATGCTAGGTTTTCGATGAGAAGCTTACGGGGCGGCATGCAACGAAGTCCCGGTCGCTCTCCCCTCCAATCTCAACTGCCCACAGGCCGCGCGCACGTCCTGCCCTCGCGAAATGCGGATGAACGAGGGAATGCGGCGCTTCGCGAGTACCTGCTGAAACGCCAGCACCCGTTCCAGGGGCGAGGGACGAAAGGGCAGTTCGGGTCCCGGGTTGTAGGGAATCAGATTCAGCTTGGCCCGGATGCCGCGTACCAGGTCCGCCACGCGCGCCGCGTCAAGGTCCGAATCGTTGATGCCATCCAGGAGAACGTACTCAAATGTGAGCTTCTCCCACGGCCGCAGCGGATACTTGCGGCAGGCCTCCAGCAACGCGCCGAGGGGATGTTTCCGGTTCAGGGGCATCAGCGCCGTGCGCTGTTCTTCGCTTGAGGCATTGAGCGAAACGGCCAGTTTGGGACGAAGGGGCTCGCGCCCCAGGTCGTGAATTCGGGGAATGATGCCGGAAGTCGATAGGGTGATGCGCTTGAGCGAGAGGCCCAGCCCATGGGGGTCGGCCATGATCCGCACGGCTTTCATCACCGGGGCGAGATTCAGCAGCGGCTCCCCCATCCCCATAAAAACCACGTTCAGCCGGGAATCGGGCGATATCCCGCGGTCGCTGGCAAGGGCGAGGACTTGGCCGATGATTTCGCCCGCCTCGAGATTTCGCCTGACGCCAAGAAGCCCGGTGAAACAAAAGCGGCAATCGACGGCGCATCCCACCTGGCTGGAGAGACACAGCGTCGTCCGCTTCTCCTCGGGCATGAAGACCGCCTCGACGGTTTCCCCATCCCCGAGCTTGAGGAGATATCGAACCGACTCGTCTCGGGAAACAAATCGGTCCAGGACGGCGGGATACCCAATCCTGTAGGTGGCGGAGAGCCAGTCTCGGGAGCTGCGATCGAGCTCCGTGAGACCGTCGAAGGCGCGGGCCCGTCGCTCGTAAATTGCCCTGTAAATCTGCCGGCCACGGTAGGCGGGGCGGCCTGAGGCGACGGCAAGCTGCTCAAGCTCGTTGCGGTCGAGTCCCAGGAGATTGCCACGGGATGGATCGGCTGCGCTCAAGTTTGTCCCGCCTCGAATCGTAGCACGTGGCCGAGCCGCCATCAAGATGGCATGGCTTCTCGCGAGCCTGGTGAGGCATGGTGCAGGCCGGGCACAACAATCCAGGGACTGATCTTCCAGCCTATTGAAATAAATGGGTATTCGTTTATAATCCGTCCGGACGCTTTTTAAAGAAAGGAGGCATTCTATGAGCCCACGTCGGGCCGATCCGGCGCTGGCCGAGCGTCGGCGCGAAGTCCTTAT
>DATKYV010000073.1:0-2135 GCA_035528275.1 Terriglobia bacterium
CCTGAAAGCCGCGCCGTGCGACGGTATCCCCGACGACTGGGACTGGCCCGCCACCATCGAGGTCGCGGGGGCGTGGCAGACCATCGGGCCGGGTTACGGTATCCGGGGCTATGACGAGCGGAGCGTGACCGGCGCGGGCACGGCCTGCACGCTCTGGCTCGGGTGCGTGGCCCGGCCCGGCGCGGATTGGTTGCCGATGTTTGAGATCATGACGTGCAAGAATGCGGGGGAGATGGAGTTGTGGGTGGAACAGGTCTTTTCGGTGCCGGACATGATACGATGGGTGCTGGGCGACGGTCGGGGCGTCTTGCGCCGGATGAAGGTGGTGGCGCGGCGGCTGCGGCGGCTGATGCGGAAGGTCGAAAAGGGAAAGCGGGCGGTCCATGCCCGAACTTGAACTCGCCAGTTACGAAGAGATTGCGACCGAGTTGGCCAAGCGGACCGACGTGGTCGTGTTGCTGACGACGCGGCCGGCGGGGACGGTGGGAAACACGCTGAACGTGGCCTCGACCATCCACGGGAACACGTTCACGGCGCTGGGCATGTTGGGTGTTGCGCACACCGTACTCACGCAGCAGATTCTGGAAACACAGCAGAAGAAGAAAGGGGAGGACTCGCCATGTCCCTGACCCGGCGGCACTTTCTGGGCCTGCTCGGCGCAGCGCCTGCGCTGGCGCCGGTCGCGGCGCTGGCGGTGAAGCGGGAACCCGCGACTGCTATAACCCTGTCCGAGATGGACGCGGCTTTCAAGGCGGTCGCGAAACAGGGATTCTGGAGGCCGTTCCCGCGGTACTTTGTACCCAACAGAGAGCGGTTCTCATTTTCCGAGGGCACTCATTGCCTGTTGGTGGCGCGCGCAGACAACTGGGTAGAGGGTTGGTACACCAGCCACCACCAAGGCCGGAGGTCCCGCCAAGGACGACTGGATGTGACCCTGAGTGACTGCAAGCGGATGGTGCAGGAGGGTTCGCGTCTTGAAATCACCGCCGCCGAGGCCGAGGCGCTGCTGAAGCCGAAGGCCGATGTGTGCTACTACGCCGACGTGTATTCGAGGACACACTACGGGTTGGCTATGGTTGGCAAGGGAATCCCGCTCTAAGAGCGAATCCATCTGAAAGGAGCGAACCGATGAAGATGCGGCGCAAGGGATTCTTGGCGGCGCTGGCGGGAATGGTCGCAGCGCCGGTGCTGGGGAAGGTGCCGGGGCGGGCGAAGCGGTTCCCGCGGTACTTTACTTCACCCACAACCCGCTCACCTTACGGCATCGCGTATCTCCGCGCCGACAGCCCCTCTTCCGTGTTCTTTGTCTTTACCTCGGCAGAGTGGCCCGATGCGCGCACAACGATGACCATCAAAACTCTGGAGTTGGCCGTCGCCGAGTGCGCATCCTGGCGCGAAATCACCGCCGCCGAGGCAGAGGCGCTGCTCAAGCCACAATATGACCACCCGTCCTGCACGCTGACCATTACCAAAGATACCGATTGGGATGATGTGGACGAGGAAAGTCTGCGTTTGGTTGCTCGGGCCAAGGCCGATTTGATAATGTCAGCCGCGTCCATCACGATGAAACGAGGACATGAAGCATAGCCGTCCCCACAGCAACGGGTGTCGCTGCACCACATTCGCAGGTCTCGGCCTCGACGAGAAGGGACTCGGTTTCCGGTTCACCGAAGAGGACTTGCCTCGCAACCAGGAGAGGCATCGGGCCATCGCCGCCATCTTCCGCGAGTATCACGAGATCGCCCACCTGACGGCCGACGAATGGGAAGCCACCGAACTGTTCTACTGCCAGGGCCTCGGTTCCATCTCCGCCACCGCCCGCGAACTCCACGTCAGCCGCAAGCAGGTCCGGCAACGCATCCGCGCCGGATTCTGCAAACTCTTTGATTTTGCCCTGAAAAGCGGCATTCTGCCGTAATCCCACCTCTCAGCGTTCCACCTTCCGCCAAGACAGTAGAGGGACGCCCTCTTTCTAGACGCGGAGGCTTGCTATTATCAAGGTCGCGCAGAGCCAAGCCGAGATGCTGAAGGAACGCCTCGCGCAGTTTCCGCCGTCTGGTCCCGGTCCCGATGCTTCCCGCCAGGCCGTAGACGATTTCGTTCATCTCACTCTCTTCGACCTGGTCGTGCGGGCC
>DATKYV010000074.1:0-3824 GCA_035528275.1 Terriglobia bacterium
GTCCGTTTGGCTGTGCCGGATGTCGAGGCGGCGCGCGCCTTGACGGAAATCCGCAAACGCTGCCCGGACTCCATCCTGGTTTCCGACATCCATTTCCAATACAAATTCGCCCTCATGGCGCTCGACGCCGGAATCGACAAGCTGCGGATCAACCCTGGCAATATCGGCGACGCGGAGAAGGTGCGTATCGTTGTGCGGCGGGCGCAGGAGCAAAAGGTGCCGATTCGCATCGGCGTCAACGCCGGGTCACTGGAGCGCCGTTTGCTCGAGAAGTATGGATTTCCCACGCCCGAGGCGATGGTGGAAAGCGCCCTCTACCACATTCGCATTCTCGAGGACCTGGGATTCGGCGACACAGTTGTTTCCCTCAAGTCGTCCAACGTGAAACTGACCGTCGTCGCCTACCGCTTGCTGGCCCGGCAGGCGGATTATCCCTTCCACCTCGGCATCACCGAGGCGGGAACGCAGTTTTCGGGAACCGTGAAATCCTGCGTGGGAATGGGGATGCTGCTGGGGGAAGGAATCGGCGACACGATTCGCGTCTCGCTGGCCAGCGATCCGGTGGAGGAAGTGCGCGTGGCCTACGAGCTGCTGAAGTCACTGGAGCTGCGCAGCCGCGGGCCGGTGGTCATCGCCTGCCCCACGTGCGGCCGCCTGGAAGTTGACCTGTTCAAGATTGCGGGAGAGATTGAAAAGGCCACGGCGCACATCAAGATGCCCATTAGCCTGGCCGTCATGGGTTGCGCGGTGAATGGTCCGGGCGAGGCGCGCGAAGCCGACCTCGGCGTCGCCGCCGGCCGCGCCAACGGGATGATCTACCGCGAAGGGAAGGCCATTCGGCGAGTCAAGGAAGAGGAGATCGTATCGGCGCTACTGGAAGAGATCGAGCGCTTCGTGGCCGACAAAGCCGCGGGCGTCCACACCGCGCCGAAGGAAATCGACGCCGAGGCTACACCTGCCAGCGGCAGCTCCTTGCCCATCCTGAAGTGAGCACTTACTAGACCGGGGCTTTGCGTCCCTCCAGGGCAGAGTGGAGAATCTCCCAACCGGAAATCAGAACCGAGTTTTTCGGCCAAGGGTTGGCCTTTTTGGGCTTCTATGTGACGCCTAACCACTTCTCTTTTCAATGAGATTCCGGGTTTATGGGACAACTCATTTATTTTCAATAAGATTCCGGCTTCGTTGCCACTTTTCCATAAGGCGACCCTTTGTTTTCATAGAGATTCCGGCTTCGTTCGTTCAAAAAAAAGAATTCTTTTTTGTGCGATGCGTCTCTTGGGGTGATCAGAAGATTCCTGCATCAACGACTCGCGCTTGAGCCTCAGGTCGCCCAGCGCCGCTCCTAGCCTCCATGGATAGCCTAACATGGCCCCTTCGGCTTGTCAAGCCTTCTGATGCCCGTCCCCTCAACGAGGTACCTCGCTACCTGCCTCAAGCGGGGAAGCGGTCTCACCTAGCCTCGCGCATCCTGGTCACCGGCTCAACGCCTGCCAGCTTCCTGAATTTCTTCACTCCCTGCATGACGCTCGCGATGAGGGCATCGGGGTCGGTGGCCCGCACGCCGGCGACGATGTCGGCGCCGTGACGGAAAAGGACGTCGTTCATGGGCGTGCTCGGACCAAGAACGACGGAGGTAGCACGTTTGCTGAGTTCGAGAAGGCGGGGCAGGGTCTTGTTGATCAGCGCAGTGGCAGTAATCACCACGAGGTCGGAAGCCGGGATCACCTCTTCGCAGGCATAGCAAGGAAGCTCCCCCGGCTCAGGGTCGATTTCGAGGAGGAAGGCGCGCGCGGCGACTTCGGCAAGCTGGGGGTTGGAGGGGAAGCGTCCAATAACCGTGACCGTCTTGCCCTTGGCGATGCTGAGAATATGCTCGAAAACGTTAATCGCGCTTCCGGTTGGCTCGATGAGCGAATTCAGTGCGGCCAGCCCAAGGCTCGCTTCCAGTGGTTCCCAACTCCTCAGGCGCGACGCAAGCTCCAACGCGCTCTTACCTACCAGGCTGCCTGCGGACTCTAACTCAACTTTGTGAGGAGTCTTGTAGGTGTGGGCCATGCCGGCGAATCTGCTCTCCACCACGGTCCAGTGAAGACCCACGCAGACCCGTCTGACCGGCCAATCGAGATGCGCGACACTCTCCAGCAGGTCCTCGACTAGCTTCACGAGTCCTCCACGACCTCACAATACGAGCCGTGGGCGCAGGGAACACAAAGCGGACCCTCGTTGCTGGAAACATCCCGCCCATCAAAGACCTTCTCCCCGCAGCGCGCGCAGTTCACGGTGCGCAGGGGCCGGCCGGGGAGGTCCTCAGGTCGTAGCGATACGCTGACCTTCTTCCAGGCAAGAAGGTCGGCGGAAGGGACATACAGGATGCCACGGACCGCCGCCTTGTCCTCGGGAGACGCCGGAGGCACGTTGCGTACGCTGACCCGATAGGCCACGCCTGTTTTGGTGTTCAAGAAGGTGGCTGCCATCTTGCCGTAGTTGACGAGCTTGGCGCTGCGCCGCCCCAGTCGCGTGTCAGTGACAATTTGGATGGCATCGACGATGCAACGATCGTTCTCAATGAAGACGATCATCTCTTTGGGATCAGTTGGGCCAACAAGCTCCATGCCCTTGAGGGCCAGTCTAACCCCCAAGGCCTGCCCGATGCACAGATGGCCGTGGTAAGCGACGCAGCGGTTGAGGTAGTCGTCAGGAGTTGGAGTGTTCACCGGAAACCTGTACGGGGAGCGTGCGCAGCAGATGGGATCTCGCTTCCTCCTGGGTGCGTCGCTTCAGCCGAAGGCGCCGACAGAAAGAGACTAGCCTGGAGACCGCATAGGTTGCGACACCACCAGCGAAGAGCGCCGCCAGCCGAGTCAGCGAGGTATGAAGAGCTCCAAAATCAGCAGGACCACACATTGTTCACTCCTTATCCCCGAGGGCCAAGACCCTGGAGAGAGGTTGAAATGCAAGCCAGGCCACGTACCCTGCCAAGAGCCCGGTAACCAGGCAAATGCCCATTAGGACGGGAACGTCCTTCCATTTCACCCAGCTTGCCGTGCGCGGGAATATCACCAGCCAGTAGAAAATGAGTAGGACAGCATTGGCGACAGCGCCAGTCAACAGGCACTGGCGTGCTGGACGGAAAGCACTGCTGAGCACCAGCACGACCTCAATAGCAAGACCCAAGAGTGCGAGGGCGGCGAGAAACAGCAGACTGCCGAATGCTCCCTTCGGGTTGGTGCGTGCTCCATGAACCTGCACCAGCACCATGCACGAGACGACGAAAGCCAATGCCGCTATGAGCGCCACCCCCCTTGTCCGTGTCAGGAGGGAAGAGAGGAGCAGCACAAAGATCAAGAAGGGACCGAAAACGGCAGCGATTCCTGCTCCCGGCCCGGGGAGGTGCAAAACGTCGTGCATCAGCGTACTGATCGAACCCCCGGGAAACGCAAAGAGGAAGAGGGCCGCGCCGACTGCGCCCATTGCGACCCCCAGAGCGGCCTTCTTTGCGTAGGCAACGTCGATTTTCACGAGACGCCTCGTGGGGAACTTCAGCAAGGGCACTCTAACCCAGTTTGGACTTGCTTTCAACCGGTTGACAGTCCCGCAGGGAAGTGGGAAGTTTAGCCCCGCGCATTCGGACGCCCGTCCTGAATTGCTCAAACCATGGCTCGCCTCGAGGATCTGTCACTCTCCTATCGGCTCTTCATGAAGGCCTACCGGTACCGGTCCGTGGCGTGGTCACCCGGCGCCCGGCTCAGCAAGCCGCTCCGCGAATGCAAGCTGGCGCTGATTACCACCGCCGGGCTGCACCTCTCGTCGCAGCCGCCGTTTGA
>DATKYV010000075.1:0-3734 GCA_035528275.1 Terriglobia bacterium
CACTAGAATCCCCTGGCCGCGGACTTGATTTTCTTGGCGAGTTTTTCGATCTTCTGAGCTTTCTGCAGGACTTCCACCGAGAGGACATGTTCGTTCGATTCGTCTAAATCTTCTTGAAGCGATTTGGCGAGCTCGGCGAGCTCGTTGGCGTCCTGTTTCATCTTCTCAAACTTGTATTTCAGCAGATCGCGCTGGCGTTTGCGCGATGTCTCCGGCGATTCACTTCGGACCACGGGAGGCAAGCGCTGCTGGGGGCGGGCCTGCAAGGGTTCGGCGCCTGTTGGTGAGGGAGCGGCGAGGACGGTCCCGCCGGCCTCCTGGCCGGGCGCGAGGGCGGGGCCGACCGGGAAGCTGAGAAGAGCGATCCACACTGGGACGGCAAAGGCCCATTTGACTCCTCCCAGGAATCGGGTCATCGGCTTCACAAAACCCCCTCTCCGCCCCGGCTCGCCGGGGCCGCCGCGATGCGTCACGAAGGCACTTGACCTTTCGATTCTAGTCTCATCCCCGCTCGCCATCAATCCTCGATTCTCGACTCGAGGAGGCTCAAGTTCTCGCCCGAAGTGTCCGATGTATGGGGAAAGGGGCTCCCACAGGTGGTGGTGTCCCCGCCTCGGCAGGAGGGCATAGCCCATGCATGTTTTTGACCGGATCGATCCCGCGACAATCGACCGACGGGACTGGCAGCTTTGGTTGCTGGCCGTGGCGGTCATCCTGGTGCTGTCGGGAGGGGTGGCGCTACTGATGTACCCGGCGGTTTTTTCCGCACCGCTGGCCATGACCGGCTCGATGCTGCACAAGGTTTTCTTTGCGTTCTGCATCCTCTGCTTTTTGCTGGTGGGCTATTTGATGGACCGGCATATTCTGATCCGCCGGCTGCGCTGGCAACTGGTCGAAGAGCACCGGAGGGGTGCGGCCCTTCTCGAGCAAGCCAGCGCCGAGTTGCTGCAAAACCTCCCCGGGCTGGACCACTTCCGCGACCGATTGGCGATGGAAATCCGCCGCGCCTCGACTCTTCAGCAGCCGGTTTCGCTGCTGATTGTGGGTCTGAAGGCCTCGCACGAACTCGAGGTCACCGGCGGCGCATCCACCGCCTTCGGCGACGCGGCCAAGACCGTCATCCGCAGGTTGCGCCGGGAAGACTCGATCTACATTTTCCGCCATGGAATCTTCGGCATTGTCCTGCCTGCCGTTTCGACCGCCGATGCCGGCTGTGTATCGAGCAGACTGCAAGAGGGCCTGACCGACGCCAGCGGGGCCAGCGGCCGCTTTTCGTTTGAAATCCGGCTGGTCAACTTCCCGGAACATGCGGGGACGACGCACGAGATAGAAAAGATGGCTATCTTTTCCTTTCCTGAGGACTGGCCGGGGCCTGAGGCCGTCGGGGCGGAAGATGCGGATGCTCAGGTGTCCGCGCAGACGCAGCGGCGCGAAGCGTCAGGCCTGTAACTCCCTAGAGGGATCGAAAGCAGGTGGGTGGACAGGAGGCCGCGGGCGAAATCAATCGGGAGTGTCGTATCGAACGCCGTAGAACTTCCGGTTACTTCCCTCGATTTCCCTGACCCGAATCACGCGGGCGCGCACTTCGATGTTGAGGCCTCCGGGGTCATAGGGGCAGACGACCACGACCCCCTCGCCCACGTGGTACGTCTTCTCGGTGATGAAACAGAAGCCGCCCTTCGAGATGTTCTCCGTCTTGGTGATTTCCCCGCCGCCGTAGTAGTCGCGCAACAGCACGGGTAGCTGAAGCGCGATGCGGCGGTGGCGGCGCTGGTCAAATACTCCCGTCACCCGCTGCTGGACCTCCTCGGTCATGCCGGTTTCTTCGGGAGGGGAGCTCATCGCCACCTGCTTTTCGGCGATGCCCCAGGGCGTGATGACCTCGCAGTTGACGCAGGGTCGGGAGATGATGCCGGAGGTTTCCAGCACCTCCACCTCGACCAGCGAGAGTTGCATCAGCGCCACAGAATGGCATTTCCGGCACTCCAAAAGGGCTTTCGATTCGGACTTCTCGGCGGACGGCGGAAACTGGATGCCCCAGATATTCTCTTTGCCGTCGGTGTATTCCACGCCCCACTCGCCCCCTTTTTCGGTGAGTGGACTGATGGGCCCGACCACCCGGAAATTGCCCTCCAGCCGCCCCAGCAGGTTTACCACGCGAATGATCTGGCCTCCCCGGAGCGGCTGCGTGGTCCAGATGCTGGCCCCGTGCCGGTTCAGGATGATGGTTCGGGCATCGGCGACGAATCGCACGCCCTTCGCATCCTCGCCTTTGAGGGTCAAGGGGATGGTGAGCATGACACGGTCGGAGCGCCTTTTTTCATGCGACATGCATTCTCTCCAAAGGGCAAGCGAGGTCAGGCCAACCACCAGTTTATGCCGGAGTCCGTGATTCTGGCAACTCGTTCTCTTGGCGCCCCCCAGCCCCGCCTGTAAGAATCTATAACTAATCGAATAAGCTTCCAAACGGCGCGTCTCGCGGTATAATGCGGCACAGCTGGTTCTTTTCCAGCGAAGGCTCGTGGTGCCGCAACAGTTGCAGGTCGCCAGAGCGCCAGTCTTGAGCATCTCAGGCCCACGACGAACGAAAAGTGAGGGGAGGGGAGGAACGAGCGCGCTCGTGTGCGCTTTGAGCGTGATATCAGATCCCAGGAGGATGTGGTATGCCTACAGAGGAACCTCGGCGAAGCGATCGAATTGTAGTCGAGCTTCCGATCGCCATCTCGGGAGTTGACGCCTCGGGCGAGGCGTTTCTGGAGCACTCGGTGACCGTCGTGCTGGGCCGACACGGCGCGAAGATCGCCATTCCGCGCATGCTGGCGCCGGACCAGGAAGTGAACATCCGGTGTCTGGGGTCCGCCAAGGAGTCCGACGCCCGAGTTGTCGGACAACTTGGAAACGGCCCCGAGGGGTACTATTACGGCGTCGAGCTGCTGGACAACGGCGCCGACTTCTGGGATATCGAGTTTCCGCCCATAGTCGAGTCGGATGCGGCGGTGGGCCGCGTTCTTCTCGGATGTATGCGTTGCCAGACGCGCGAGCTGGCGTACCTGAACGAATTTCAGACGGAAGTCCTGGAAGCGAATCAGGAGCTATGGCGGCGCTGCAAAAAGTGTTCGGATACTACGCTGTGGCGGAAGACGAATCTGCCGCCTACCGCGGAATCTTCCGTGCAGCTTCCACTCGTTCCCCCGACGACGCAATCTCGCCGCACCCAAAACGACCGCAAACACGTTCGCCTCGAGCTGAAGGTCCCGGTGTGCATCCGCCATCCGCAGTACGGGGGAGAAGACCTGGTGATGACGGAGAATGTTTCGCGCGGGGGATTTCGCTTCAAGAGCCGAAGGCACTACGGCCAGGATTGGGTGCTGGAAGTGGCCATGCCCTATTCGCGTGGTTCGGCCAATATCTTTACGGCCGCGCAGGTGGTTTACGTCGGCGAGCTGCCTGCCGAAGGCCTGGCCGTCTATGGCTCGGCCTACGTCCCCGGGAGCAAGGTTCGGCATCCCCATTAACCCCGGGCGGGGATTCCCGCTCCGCGCGATGTCTTGATCCGCGCGCCGCCCGACCATCCCCTTCGTACAGAAGGCGCTCAAGGCCCCGCTCCCTTGACAAGCGCAGCAAGCGGAGTTAGCGTCAGCGGCGATCGCAGGAATTTCATTTGGGCGATTCAGCCGACAACGCGCAAGGCAAGAAGCCCCCGCACGTATCCAAAATTCCAACCGCATTTGCCC
>DATKYV010000076.1:0-10196 GCA_035528275.1 Terriglobia bacterium
AACCTTCAGCTCGCTCACCATGTCTGGGGTCATGGGGAAGTCAGAGTAAATAGAGATCATCCCTGTCTGGTTCATCATCCCCTGTTGCATGCTGGCGCCGTCCATGACGGCCTCGTCGCCGGTCTGCAGGCCCCCGTTGATACGTGCATCAAACGGGTTACCGCCCCCGCCCGTGGTGACGCCCGGCATCAGGATTGCGAAGGAAGCGGCAGAGCGTACGGTGCCCGCCACCAGCAGGGGCAGTTCTTTCAGGGTGTTCGGTGAGATCCCCGATGCCACTTCGGCGGTTTCGAAGTTCAGGGGTGAAGCTGCGGCGCTCACCTCGATGGTCTGCAACGCCACGCCGAGTTCGAGGGAAACATCCGCGCGGACCCTTTGCTCGATCGCCACGGTGATTCCTCTCTGCACGTAGTCGCGGAATCCCGCGGCCGAAACCTTCAGCTCGTAGCTGCCGGGCCGCAGGTTCGGAAAAGAGTAAAGGCCATCGCGCCCGGTACTCACCGATGCGGCGCTGGTTTCCGTGGCCACATCCGTCAGCGTGACAATGGCGTTGGGGATCACGGCGCCGGTGGGGTCAGTGACCGTGCCGCTGAGAGTCCCGGTAAAGCTTTGCGCCATGCCCAGGGTGGGCAGGAGCAAAGCAACCAGAAACGAGCACATCCACAATCTGGGGTTTTTTGCTGCCATAAAACCTCCACTTACCCAAAAAGTTCACTCGACGCTAGAAAGGAGATGGAAAAAGGAGTTTGTTGCTTTCCCGACCAAAACCCGATTACAAAAAGGACTCGCAGGCTCAGAAGACCCTGTGGCCTCAAATCTTGCAGTGTTTGAAGAACGCGCCTCCGACCGGCGCCCTAGTCCACACAAGTGTTCCTAACAATAGAGAACACACCCTTGTCAAGCACAAACGGGGGTCGTTTTCGATTGCGGCATCCAGCCCGCTTTCGCAACCCGATGACCTTGGAATCAAGGGGGATTCCAGGTGGGACTAACCCAGAGGACGGATTTCAATTAGGCGGTAGAATTCCTTCATCTTCTCGCTTCTTCTCTTTTTCAGCTCTTCAAAAGCCCGGCTTTGCTCGTCCGCTCGCGGGTCGCGGGTTCTTGCGTAGAGCATGGCTAGGTAGAAATTGGCCTGGTAGTCTTCGGGTTCCAGTGCCAGGGCTTTTTTCAACGCCTCCTCGGCCTGGTCATACTCCTTTCGCTTCATGTGTAAATTGCCGAGCTCGGCATAGGCCGCCGCGAAATCGGGAACCCTCTTCAGGCTTTCCTGAATCTCCTGCAACGCCTGGTCGAGATTTCCATCCTGATTGGCGAGGCGGCCCAGGAAGTAGTGCGCCGCGGCCGCCGTCTCCGGATGCTGGACGCAGAAATCGAACTCCTTCCGGGCCGCCTCATTCTGATAACCGTAGAAATATGCGATGCCCAGGGCCAACCGGCCCCGCACGTCGTTGGGCTTCAACTCGCAATACTTCTGAAAGTGCTGGACCGCTTCGGGGTACCGGCTTTTCTGTTCGGCGGCTACACCCATGGCGTAGTGGTGATAGGGATTCTTCGCGTCCAGCTCCACCGCCTGCTTGAGGGAGCGATACGCCTCCTCGACGAGGTTCATTTGCACACAAACCATTCCGAAGAAAAAATGGATGGAGGCGTTCCGCGGTTCGAGATCGCGGGCGTGAGCCAGAAAGCTCAAGGCGCTGGTGTAGTCTTTTTGCTTCTCGGCCACCCGGGCGAGCTCAACTAGGATCGGGACCGAATTGGGCTGGAGCTCGGCCGTGCGCAGAAGAACGGCCCGCGCCTCGAGCAGCCGGCCCTGCCGTTCGTAGAGGACGCCTAATTCATAGAGAGCCGCTGAAGTGGCCAAACCCCGCCGGTCCAGGCCCTCGAGAAGCCGCATGGCGATGTCCGGCGCTTCCTGCTTCATGAGCAGGGGGAGGATCGGCAGGACCGCGAGATCGGTCAGGTCGGGGCTTTCAATCAACTGTCGCGCCGCCTCCGCCGCCTTGTTCCAATCTCCCAGCCCTGCGTAGTCGGCGCACATCAAGGAAAGTGCCGGCGCGCGTTCCCGTTGCTGCTGGGGCAACAACTTCAGGTATTCAAGCGATTCGCGGTAATCGCCTTTGCGGCTCGAGAGGGCGGCGAGCTGGTACTTGGCTTCCAGGCTTCCCGGGCTGATGTAAAGGAGACGCTTGTAGATTTCGACGGCCGCGTCGTTGGCCTTGGGGTCTGACTTCCCGCGCTCCTGAATCAGCCGTCCGAGATTTTCGTAAGCCCCCTCGTATCGCGGTGCGAGTTCAATGGCTTTTCTGAAGTGCGATTCCGCGGCCCGGGCGTTGCCTTCCTGGGCCTCGATGACACCCAGGAGGTTGTAGACCGCCGGCTCATCGGGAGATCGCTTCATTGTCCGGGCCAGCTCTTCCCGGGCGGCGGAGATCTCACCTTTCTGAATGAGCTGCTGTGCGCGAGCTAGCGCTTCCTCAATCCTGGAAGCTCCACCCTGCGCCGCGGCGACGGGGTGCGCCAGGCTAAATGCGAAGAAGAGGAGAAGAGTGATGGTGAGCTTTGGAACTGTGCGCATCGCACCAACCCGCACAAAATCGTACCACCCCTCCGGCGAGCCGACAACTTTGTCGCTTTGCAATGTCGCGCCGCAGACCGTATTCCACCCTCCATATTGGGTGATGCGCGCCCGCTCGTCTGGGTTACAATGGCCGCCCTGTATTATCTCCGTTTGCCGAGGAAAAAGATGCGTGGCATTCGCTTCAACTTGTCCGGGGGAGGGTCGAGGACGCTCAGGGCCTGCGCCTGCGCTGTCCTGGCGCTCGCGGCCATCGCCGGCGGCGCGGGCAATCTCCCCGCGCAGAGCTCCTTGCGCGATGAGCACCTCAAGGTCCTGGCGCGCGGCCCATTGCAGAAAGAATACGATGACATGCTCTTCAAGTTTTTGCTTCGCGAAGCGGAGCGGGCGGCGAGCGAATGTCGCACGCGGATGGACGCCGTCAAATCCCAGGCGGATCTTGTTTCCTGGCAGGAAGCCAATCGTGATGCGTTCCTGAAACTAATCGGCGGCCTTCCTGCCGAACGGACTCCATTGAACGCGCGTGTGGTGGGAGAGATCGCGCGGCCAGGGTACGTGGTGCGCAAAGTGATCTTCGAGAGCCTTCCGGAGTTTTACGTTACCGCCAACCTCTACGTGCCGACCGCGGGCGGGGGTCCTTACCCTGCCGTGCTTTCGCCGGAAGGCCACTCGAGGAACGGCAAGGCTTACGAGGTCTATCAACACCTTTTCATCGGGCTCGTCAAACGCGGTTACGTGGTGCTCACCTATGACCCCATCGGGCAGGGCGAGCGGCTCGAATACTGGGATTTCCTTTCCGGCGGGCGGCGCTTCGAATTCAACCAGCACGCCATGGCGGGAATCCAGGAGTATTTGCTGGGACAGAACCTGGCGCGCTATTTCATCTGGGACGGAATCCGCGCCCTCGACTACTTGACCAGCTTGCCGGAAGTAGATGCATCGCGCATCGGCATCACCGGCAGTTCGGGCGGCGGGACGCTGACCACTTTCATTTCCATGCTCGACCCGCGCGTCAAGGTGGCCTCGATTGTGACCTTCATTACCTCACTGCCCAAGAAGATCGAGAATCGGCACAACGACGCCGAATCCGACCCGGAACAGGACGTTCAAGGGCTGCTGGCGGCGGGAATCGACCATCCCGAGTACGTGGGAATGATCGCCCCGCGCCCGGTTCAGATCGGCGCGGCAACCGAGGACTTCTTTCCGATCGCCGGCACCCGCCAGACGTTCCAGGAGGCTCGGCAGCTCTACGAGAGGCTCGGCATCGGCGAGCGGATTAGAATGGTCGAATTCGAGCACCGCCACATGTACAGCCAGCCGCTCCGCGAGGCCACCACCGCCTGGTTCGATCGCTGGCTGAAAGGAGGCGAAGGCGAGGTTCACGAGCCGGCGATCACGCCCGAACCCGATTCGACGCTCCAGTGCACTCCGTCCGGCCAGGTGCAGACTTCGATGGGAGGGAAGCGCGTTTACGATTTCAATCGCCTGGAAGCGGAGCGTCTGGAGGCGGGGCTGGAGAAAAGACGTCTCCAGCCGGATTTCGTTCGCGACCTTCCCTCCTTGATCCGGGGGCAGTTGAACTTGCCTTCAGGGCAGGCAAAACCGCAAGTGCGCAAATTGGCCGAGGTCGAGATCGACGGCCTGGCGGTGGAACGGCTTGTTCTGGAAACCGAACCCGGCATCATTGTTCCCATCCGCGTCATCTATTCCAAAAACCGATCGGGCCGCTCACCCGCCGTGGTCTATCTTCGTGATCGGTCGGGCGCCCGGGACGCGCCGGAAATCTTCGAGAGACTGTCGCGCGGAGGCAAGCTCGTGGCCGTGGCCGACGTCAGAGGGTTTGGCGAAACGATGTCGCCGCGCAACGTCCGGGAGGAAGGCGTCGACTACTTCGACCCGCGCGACGGCATGGACGCCGATTTTGCCTACGCCGCATTCTTTCTGGGACGCCCGCTGCTCGGGATGCGTGTCTGGGACGCGCTGCAAGTGGCGGAATACCTCCGTTCGCGCCCCGACGTCGAACCCAGCCGGGTCACCGTTGCCGGGCGCGGGTGGGCCGGCGTCATCGCGCTTTTCACCGCGGCCGTTGATTTGAAGGTTTCTGGAATCGTGGTTGAAGGAGTTCCCGCTTCCTACGCGGAGGTCGCTCACAGCGAGCTCTACAATCATCCTGCGAGTCTTGTGCTGCCCGGGGTGCTCCGCGAATTCGACCTTCCTGACGCCTTCGCGGCGCTGGCCCCACGGCCGGCACTCGTCCTCGACCCGGTGGACGCCCTCATGAGGAAAATGACTCGCGAAGAGGCGAGGTCCGCCTTCCAGGCGGCGCGGAATACGTCCGCGGCGCATGGGGCCGCTGCCCCGCTTGAAGTTCGGGTCGCGGCGTATGAGTCCGACGCGGTCGAATCACTGGAACGCTGGCTGCTCGAACACTGAGACGGCCGCCGAAGGCGGCTCTCAGGCCAAATGGGAATCTGCACCGGAGGGGTCATGTCAAGGCGAGCCGCATGGCTTTTGGGTTTGATGTTCTTGGGTCTTGCCTGGCGCACTGCGGTGGGACAGACCGAGCATCAGCAACACCACCCCCCGGAGTCAACGACAAGCTATATCCAAGCGCTGGAAGACCCCGAACGCGCCGCATGGCAGCAGCCGGAGGAAGTGATCGCCAGGCTCGACCTCAAACCGGGAGACGAGGTGGCTGACCTGGGGGCGGGCTCCGGTTATTTCACCTTGCGCATGGCGAGAGAAGTAGGCCAGGGGGGCAGGGTCTACGCCGTGGATACCAACCCGGAAATGCTCAGGGACATTGAGAAGCGCGCTGAGGAAGAACAACTGGAGAACATCCAGACGATTCTCGCCGATCCCAACGATCCGAAGCTGGGATCGCAGTCCGTGGACCTAATCTTCATTTGTGATGTCCTCCATCATATCTCCCATCGAGAACGCTACTACCCGCTCCTGGCGCGCGCCTTGAGGCTGGGGGGAAGGCTCGTTGACATCGATTTCTACAAGCGCAATTTGCCGGTCGGCCCGCCCGTGGAAATGAAAATCGCCAAGAAGGACGCGATCAAGGAAATCGAGCCGGCCGGCTTCGATCTGGTCCATGACTATGATTTCTTGAAGTACCAGTACTTCCTGGTTTTTGAACTTGCAGAGTAAGCTTCGCCCACCGTCGAGCCCTCCCGGGGCTTGTTCCGGAGGAGAAAGGTTGAACTCAATGCGCCGTTGTTTCCTCAAGGTGATACTGATCGGGATGGCCGCTTTGCAGGGTGCTTCGACCGCGCGGGCGCGCGAATTCGACGCGTGGTTCGTTGACTCGCTCGTCAAAGTGTTCCCGTCGGACCCGCCCGGAGCGCAGCGTCTGAAGCGGCCGGAGTATTGGGCGGCCCGCAACCAGCACCTCAGCATTCAACTGGCGGTTCGCTCGAAAGCGTCCCGCGCGCAATTGCAGGCGCGCGTCGAGACGCTTGAAGGCCCGCATGGCGCGAAAATCCCCGAGGTCCAAGTTCGACACGTGGGATACGTGGTGGTGGCTTCCCCCACACCCGACAGTCCTGCCGACGAATTGGTGGGCGAGGCGCCCGGTTGGTATCCGGACCCGCTGCTCGATTTGCCTTTCGACCTTGAGGCCGGCCGGACGCATTCCCTGTGGATCACGGTTCACGTGCCCGTGGACGCCGCGCCCGGGGCTTACCAAGGGGTGATCGAAATCACCGCCGGCGCGCATCGTCTGGTCCGCTCACAGTTCAGCCTTCGGGTGGTCAGCGCAAGAGTGCCGGAGGAGCGGTCGCTCAAAGTCACGAATTGGCTCCAATTCAATGACAAGGTCGCGCGTCAATTCTACGGAGTCTCCGCCGCTTCCCCCGAGGGATGGAAGCTTTTGGAGAACCTCGCCCGAGTGATGGCCGAGCACCGCCAGAACGTTGTCCTCACGCCCCTCCTGGACCTTGTCGAGCCTCGCACAGGACAAAACGGGACGCACTACGATTTCAGCCAATTCGATCGGTGGGTGGAAACGTTCCGCAAAGCCGGGGCGATCGGCTACATCGAAGGCGGCCATCTGATCGGGCGCACCGGCGGCGGGTACGACTCGCCGCTCGAAGTTCCCATCCTGGAAGTTGTGGGCGGGGAGGTCCGCCGGGTAGCTCTGCCCCCGGAGGATCCACGCGTCGGAGAGTTCCTCGCGGGTTTTCTCTCCGCCCTCAACTCTCATTTGGAGCAGAAGGGGTGGAAGAACATCTACTACCAGCACATCCTTGATGAAGCGCACGGCACCGAGCCGGCTGTCTACGAAAGGATTGCGAAAATCGTCCGCCATCACCTGCCCGGCATTCCCATTATGGACGCCGTGGATGCCGATCACATGCCCGAAGAACTGCAGAACAACTGCGACGTCTGGGTGCCTCAGCTCGGTCTTTTCGATGACCAGATGGACCTGCTCGAGCGGCGGATGAAGGCCGGGCGCGAGGTGTGGTTTTACACTTGCCTCTATCCGCAGCGGCGGTATTTGAACCGCCTGCTGGATTATTCGCTGCTCAAGGTGCGGCTCCTTCATTGGCTGAATTTCCGTTACAACTTTGCGGGTTATCTTCACTGGGGCTGGAATTGGTGGACGCCGGAGCCCATGCTCGCAACCCAGCCCGTTATCAATGACAATCAGACTCTGCTTCCCGCCGGTGATGCGTTTATCGTTTACCCGGACCGCGCAAACCTCTCCGTGCACAGCTCGATTCGATTCGAAGCCATGTGTGATGGTATCGAGGATTTCGAGCTGCTGCGACTACTGAAGGCGAAAAAGCCCGCCGAGGCCGAACGTATCGCGAAGGACGCCATCAGTTCCTTCACCGAATACGTCCGCGACCCCGTGAAATTCCGGGAGATTGAAAGGCGGCTGCTCAAGGAACTTTCAGAATAGACCGGACCGCTGAGTTCCGCTGGTACTGTCCGGCGGCTGCAATCGGGCGCCACCCATTGAAACCCCGCGCCCCCTACACCGAAAGCTTGAAGGCGCTCTTTTTGTAGCGCCGACCTTCAGGTCGGCAGGGTTTTGCTGTAGCGGCGGTGTCTCACCGCCGGATCTAGACGCGACCGTCTAAACCAACGATTTTCTTCCACGATTCGGAGCGAAAAGCTTGGTAGGAAGAATCTCGCGACGCGCGAGGAAGAAGCCACCTTTCGCGCCAGTAGGAAACGATATCGTCGAGTGGACGGTTGTACCATTGAAGACGCTTCGCCTCTCCCCGGAGGAAGGTGGCAGTGTTCGCCGCGAGGGGGGCAACATATACTGCCCGCTTCACACCGTGTCGAAGCAAGTCAGGAGGCAGTCCCAGATGCTCAAGCGCTTTACGGGCGACTCGTATCCTGTAATTTGGCCCACTTCCGAATCGGTAGCGGCGGATCTCGCGGTCCCGACAAGCCCTCATATACTGCCTAAGCTTCTCGAAGGTTCCATTTGCCAAGTGGAAATGACCATAGCCCTCGGTGAAGCCAACTGGTCGGAACACCTCCACTCCGTTATGGCGCAGTCGATTGTAGATTGAAGACCGCCCCAGCGCGCCCGTGGCAGTAACCATGGCGAGCCGCCCGTCGAATTTCCTTCGAAGGATAATGGATCTCACTTTGCCATATCGCTTCTTGACAAGCTGTCTTACGAAATCGCTCGCTGCGAGGAGTGCGACAAACTTAGCTCCTAGGAGTTCATTGTACGGTGGGACTGCGCCCAGAACGAAAGCGTCCATTACATGAGCGAGCCTTTTCTCCCGGGTGCGAACGTTCCAGCCGATCCAATTGTCTCGCGTCCTGAGGTTGAAGACGGGGTCGGTAAGCCCTAGCAGGCCGAGGAGCTTGTTGTTCGATTTATCGAAGATCAGTATTCGAAAACGGCGGCCATATCCATGGGAGACCGGCACACTCCACCACAGAGTGGCAAGCCGAAACAGAGCCGCCAATTCTTCGTTTTTCTGCACGAGCACCGGGTATGGATCTATTTGGCTAGGGTCAACCTCTGACCCAGACGCAAGATACTTTTTCAAACGGGGGAACCACTTTTCGATGAAAGGCCTTTCCTCGGTCAAGCGTTCATTTCGGGACAGCGAGTGAATCGCCCGAATCCTCTTCTTCCCGTACGAGCGTTCCTTGAGCAGGTGGTCCGGGCCGATCTTGAAGCCTTGCTTTTCAACCAAGGCCAACAATTCCGCTCGGAGTTTCCGACGGAAGTAAGGCGAGGATCGAATTCTCGTTTTAGGCATGGTTTTGAGTGCGGCGTCGGCCCTTATTTGTAGAGCTTGTTTTTTACTAGCTTGTCAAACTCCACGACTCTGACCGGAATGACAAAGGGGTGCGACGAAGTCACGAAATACAGATTTCCCTGAATTGTCTCCCGCTGGATGAAGGAACTCACGACTCCGTCGTAGTTTATGTTCGACTTGACTAGGGCCTTTATGTCGTCTGAGTTTCCCATATAGAAAGCGAAGAAGTTCTCGGCCTGACTACGAATTTCCTCGGAGATGGCAGAAGGGCGTTGGGTAATCGCGACCAAACCTATCCCGAATTTCCTTCCCTCCTTAGCCACCTTAACGAATGGATTACTTGACGTCCGTACGTGCTCGTCCGAAAGAACGTTTTGCGCCTCCTCAACCACGATCACGCAGCGGATAATTTCTTTCTCCTTCAATTCCGTGTAATTCTTTTTGTTGTCCTCAAACAACCGCCTAACGATCATCGTTGAGATTATTGAGGCATCGGTGCTGTCTCTGAGGGAGAGGTCAACGACAACTGTCTTCCCCTCTTTGAGTGCCTTAAACGTGTCCTCTATGAGAGTTGACTGGGACGAATGCACCCCGCCCTCGTCGATGAAATGTCGTATCCGCTTGCGAATGGCCATGATCGTCCCTCGGGCGCTCTTGTCCTGCCTGTCTTCTTTAGCGCCCTGCTTGTCTGCCCCATCCGCCTTACTCCCGAAGAAATCGGGAAAGTCCCGATACAGGTTCTTGGGGGAGTCGCAGTAAGAATCAATATTCTTGACGAATCCTTCAACCTTGTTGTCGTCAAGATACAGAAGGAACGATTTCATCACCTCAGAGAAACCCGCAGAGAACTCAAGAATGTCCCCCACAGTCATGTGTTTGTGCGTGTTGACCTGAACCTTGCCCCCGTATTTGAACGCTTGTGTTTGTGGGAGCTTCCTGTCAGAAAATACCACGAGGTTTTTTCGTATCAGTTCGTCGTCGACGTCACCGAGCCCTGTTGTTTCTGCAGCGGTCTTTGAAAAGTACTCGCCATTGAGGTCGAATACCAATTTGCCAAAAGAATTATCTCCGATGATGTGGTAAAGCAGAACTTTCATGAGGTTCGTCTTTCCGAATCCAGACTGGGCGAAGACCATCGTGCGTTTGGATTTCAGCCGGGCGGTGTCGAACAGAATCTCCCCTTTATCCTTTTGTGTCCTGCCTCAGCTGAAAATGGAGTGTCCTGCCGTTAAACTAGCTACAACGGAGAGGACACATGAACAACTCAGGTCGCAAGCACCATACCCCGGAAGAGAAGGTCTCCATCCTGCGCCGACACCTCATCGAGAAGGTTCCGGTTTCCAATCTCTGTGAGGAATTCGGCCTTCATCCGA
>DATKYV010000077.1:0-3922 GCA_035528275.1 Terriglobia bacterium
ATCTCCAGACCTGTGCGGGCGGCCGGGTGACCTGTGGCGGCCGCGTTTTGTCGGGCGGTTTCACCTGTTGGGCCATGAGTGGAAACACAGCGAACTGAAGAATGAAAACCGCCCCCAAGACGGTGAAGTTCGAAGCCTTGCGCTCACGATGCAAGAAATCCTCCCTGAACAGCGATGCGGATTCGACTGCGCCATGCGATTCAACACCTTGCTTGTATCGCCTCAGCCCCCGGATGTCAACGAACCGGTGAAAGGAATATTCCTCCGGCGCCGGGTGGCGCACGAATCCCGCAAAGCGGAGGCCGCGCCCTTCTCGTATCCGGCGCACCTGTGCTAGGATGAGCGATGTGACAACTCACACTGGCCGGGAGGCTGTGCAAGGCGTCTTTTCCCTCCAGCCGGAGCCCGTCAGTTGACGGGCGGGAATTTCCAGAATCAACCGAATGAGCGAAAAGAAGACCCAACGCCCACGTATTCTGAGCGGCATGCGCCCCACAGGAAAGCTCCACCTGGGAAACCTTGTGGGGGCGCTTCAGAACTGGGTCAGGCTCCAGGACGAATACGAAAGCTTCCACTTCGTAGCCGACTGGCACATGCTGACCACGGACTACGCGGACACCACAGACCTCCGCGAGAACACGCTCGAGATGGTCACCGACTGGCTCGCCGTGGGGCTCGATCCCAAGAAGGCCACGTTCTTCGTCCAATCGCGCTTGCCCGAGCACGCGGAGCTGCACCTGCTTTTTTCCATGGTGACGCCCCTCGGCTGGCTGGAGCGGGTTCCAACGTATAAAGAGCAGCTCGAAAACATCAAGGACCGCGACATTCACACTTACGGATTCCTGGGCTACCCGCTGCTCCAGGCAGCGGACATCCTGATGTACAAGGCTGACGCCGTGCCCGTGGGCGAAGACCAGGTGCCGCACGTCGAGCTGACGCGGGAAATTGCCCGGCGCTTCAATCAATTCTACGGCCCGCTTTTCCCGGAGCCGCAGGCGCTGCTGACGCCCACGCCCCGGTTGCCGGGCACCGACGGGCGCAAGATGTCGAAGAGTTACGACAACGCCATCTTCCTCGCCGACCCGCCGGGCGATGTTTCAAAGAAACTCGCCGGCATGATGACCGACCCGGCTCGCAAACGGCGGACTGACCCCGGCAACCCCGATGTTTGTCCGGTGTTTGACCTCCATAAAATCTTCTCGAAACAGGAAACGATTGACCGGGTCGACCGCGAGTGCCGGACGGCGGAAATCGGCTGTGTGGATTGCAAGAAGCTCATGGCGGGACATCTGAACGAATTCCTGGCGCCCATCCAGGAACGCCGCAAGGCTTACGAAGCCCACCCGCAGAAGGTGTGGGATGTGCTCGAAGAGGGCACGAGCAGAGCCCGCAAGGTCGCCCAGTCCACCATGGCTGAAGTGCGTGCGGCGGTGAAGCTGACTTGAAAGCAGGTGCCAGGTTCCAGGTGTCAGGTTTCTGGGGGAAACCGGCACCTGACCCTTGACACTCGACATCTTTGAGATGATTGACGACCCACAGGAATCCAACATCGAGTCACCCAGCGATGCGGCGGAGTCCTCCGCCTTGCCGCCTGCCAGGCGCGTGACGCACGCGACCACGCCGCCTCCGCCCGTCAAGCTGGAGATCTACGAGGGCCCGCTCGACCTGCTGCTCGACCTCATCCGCAAGCAACAGATCAACATCTACGATATTCCCATCGCCAAGATCACCCGGCAGTACCTCGACTATCTCCGGCTGCTCGAGGAGATGAATATCGACGTGGCGGGAGAATTCATCTTCATGGCGGCGACGCTGATTTACATCAAGTCGCGGATGCTTCTGCCGCCCGATCCCAACGCCCCGGCGGAGGAGGAGGAGGACCCGCGCGCCGAGCTGGTGCATCGGCTGCTCGAGCACGAACAGTTCAAGAACGCGGCGCAGATGCTGCAGTCAAAGCGCATGATTGAGGATGCTTCGTGGTCGCACCCCGGCATCGGCGAGTTCGTGGAGGCGGAGGACGAACCCGGCCTCACCGTTTCAGCCTTCGATCTGATCTCTGTCTTCCGGGAAATTCTCGAGCGCGCCAAGAAGCGCCCGCAGATGGAAATTCGCCGCGAAGAAGTGACTGTCGCGGAGATGATCGAGCACATCAAGCAGGTGCTCATCGCCAACCCTTACCCCGTCCGGTTGGACGACCTGATGGCCGCCTACCTTTCGCGGCAGGCGCTGATCGCGATGTTCCTGGCCCTGCTCGAAATGGTGAGGCTGCGCGCCATCCTGCTCCGGCAGAAGGAATTGTTCGCGCCCATCACGCTTCACAAGAACAAACGATTTGAGGAGATCATGGAGGCGGCGAAAACCGGCCTGCTGCAGGAAGGGCTCGAGGAGAGCCTGTCCTGAGTTCGATTCGTCGCGCGCCGGGGGAAGGGAAGTTGCTTGAACGATGCAGAGTGACGACAACCTGAAGGCCCTGATTGAGGCCATCATCTACGTGGCGCCCGAGCCCGTGACGCTGGACGCCATCGTCAAGGCGCTCGACGGCGAGGAGCGCGACCGCGTGAAGGCCAAGCTCCAGGAACTCATGGCAGACTTCGAGCGGCCCGAGCACGGCGTCGAAATCCGCGCCGTGGCGGGCGGTTACAAGTTCGCGTCCAAGCCCGAGCACCACGATGTCCTGCGCAAGTTCGTCAAGAGCCTGAAGCCGCCAGTGCGGCTCTCCAAGCCGGCGCTCGAAACGCTGGCGGTGATCGCCTACCGGCAGCCGGTCACGGCGCCGGAGATCAACGAGATTCGCGGCGTCGACTGCGGCGGCGTCCTTCATACCCTGCTCGAGAAGAAGCTGATCGTCACCGCGGGACGGAAAAACGTGGTGGGGCGCCCCATCCTCTACCGGACGTCACGGGATTTCCTGGTGCACTTCGGCCTCAGGGACCTGGGCGAGCTGCCCAGCCTGCGCGAGTTTGAGGAGCTGGCGCGGCAGGCGTTGGGGTCGGACCTTTTCGCCTGGGAAGAACAGACGCCAGCAGTCCGTCAGCCGACGGAGGAAGCGGCCGCACCCGAAACTTCCTCACCGCCCGAAGAAACGTCCAATTGACGCTGTCCGTGGTCCGTTGTCAGTTGTCGGTTGTGGTCGGATAATCGAGCTTGCCCAGAGCCATGGGCCACAGACCACGGACAAAGGACCAGGGACAACAGTCGTCTTTGTGATGGAAGAGCGCCTTCAGAAAATTATCGCCGCGGCGGGCGTAGCCTCGCGCCGCAAGGCCGAGGAGCTGATCGTTCAGGGTCGCGTCACCGTGAACGGCCGGGCGGTCACCGAGCTCGGCTCGAAGGCTGACCCGGCGCGCGACCACATCCGCGTCGACGGCAAGCTCCTTCGACGCCCCGGCCGCCCCGTCTACCTGCTGCTGAACAAGCCGCCAGGCTACGTTTCAACCGTCAGCGACCCGCAGCGCCGGCCCACGGTGATCTCACTCTTACGAGGAGTCACCGAGAGGGTTTACCCGGTGGGCCGGCTGGACTACCATTCCTACGGGCTGATCCTGCTCACCAACGACGGCGAGCTGGCCAATTTCCTGATGTCGCCGGCATCAAAGATCCCCCGCACCTACCACGTCAAGTTGGAAGGCCGCCCGGGCCCGGCTGAGCTGTCCAGACTCGAAGAGGGGATCGTGCTCGACGGAAGGCGCACCGCGCCGGCGAGCATTCGCCAGACCGTCGAACGAGAAAAGCCGTGGTATGAGATCACCCTGATCGAGGGCCGCTATCACCAGGTGCGGCGAATGTTTGAGCGCATCGGCCATCCGGTGATAAAGTTGAAGCGGGTTCGGATAGCCTTTTTGACCGACAGGAATCTCGCGCCAGGAGCGTTCCGGCATCTGAGCCCGGGGGAAGTCGAACGCCTGAAGAACTGGAAGGGAAC
>DATKYV010000078.1:0-5860 GCA_035528275.1 Terriglobia bacterium
GTGGCGATGACGGTAATTCCGAAAGTGCTCGAAGGGGTTCCCCGGATATCCACGAAGCCGTAGTTCCCGCAAGAAGACAAAAGGAGGGCAAGCAGCAGGACGGCCGTGGCAGGGGCGAGCGCCCGGGGGAGCCTTCGCCGCAGCATTGCGCAGGCCAGCGCGGCAAGCAAACCGAATCCCAGTAGAAGCCATGACAGGGGAAACCGCGGGTAGGGAGGAGGTCCAACTCCGGCACGCAGGGTGGTGGCAACAGACCAATCGACCGTCATGGCATCGGTCCCGTTCAATGTGACCGTGGCCGGGTCAAAGGAACACTTGGTCTCAGGGGGAAGGGGACCACAGCTCAGGTTGACCGTTCCCTCGAAACCGTTCGTCGGCGTCAGGGTCAACACAAACGGCGCTGTCTCCCCGGCGGCAACGGACGCGAAAGTCGGCGAGACGGCGAGCGCGAAATCGTGGAAAAGGACGGATAAGGCTAAGGTTGTGGACTGGCCGGTGATGGCTCCTTCCACCGCAAAGTTCAGCGCGGTTGCCGTGATCTGTTTCAACCCGCTTATCGTCAGGGTGCTGCTCTGGCCGGGAGTGATGGATGCAGGGCTGAATGAGCAGGTCGCCGACCCCTGATTCGAACACGACAGATTGACGGACGAAGTGAAGCTGCTTGGAGCCGTCAGGGTGATGGCGAATGTCGTCGATTCGGTCCCTCGGTCCAGTGTGACCGAAGGCTGAGCGGCCGATAACGAGAATTCGGCGACGCCGGTGCCGGAAACGTTGGCGCTGTGGGGACTTCCGGCGGCGTTGCTGGTGACGCTTACGGCGGCCGTAAGATCTCCCGTCACCGTCGGCGCAAAGGTGACGGTAAAAGTGCAGAAGGCTTGCGGGGCGAGGGTATCAGCGCAATCGTCCGTTTGGGCAAAGTGAGTGCCGATGGTGATGTTCGTAATCACCAGGTCGGCGCTACCGCTATTGGTCATGGTTACGGTTTGCGGGTCGCTCGTTGTCCCTACGGTCTGGTCTCCGAACGCCAGACTCTCCGGCGAAAAAGCCACAGCGGGCGCCGGCGTAACACCATTTCCGGTCAGCGTCACCACCTGAGGGCTTCCCGCCGCGTCGTCGGTGATGGAAATCATGCCGTCACGGGTTCCCGTTTCCGTCGCTTTGAACGTCACACTGATCGTGCAATTTCCTCCGCCCGCCGCCAGGACCCCGACGCACGTGTTCACCTGGCTGTAGTCGCCGGTCGCAACGACGCCGGAAATCGTCAACGGTTGGCTTCCGGTGTCGGTAACAGTTACCACAAGGGGATCGCTGGTGGCTCCGGTGGGATGGTCTCCAAAATCCAACGCTTGGGGCGCCAGGGCAATCGCCGGCGCGTCCCGCGGGCTGATCTTGGCGACGAAGGCATCGTCGATGGGCCCCGTCCCACCGCGCGCAAACTGAACGGCCCCGGGCGTGGCCGGGAAATTCGCCGAGGCCGTGCTGCCGGCGATGACGACCTCGCCGGAGGTGTCCAGAGCCAACGCTCGGCCGACATCAGCATAGCCGCCGCCGAGGAACGTCGAATAGGCAAGCGCTGTGCCTGTGGGGTTGAGTTGCGTGACGAAAGCGTCCGAGCAGGCGGCTGAGCCGCACATGCCCCCGCCGAAGGTTTCCTGCACAGGGCTCATAACGGGAAAATCAGCGGACCGAGTGAAGCCCGTCACGAAGACGCTGCCCGTGCTGTCCGGAACGATGGCAAGCCCCTGTTCCGTGTCGACGCCGCCCAAGTAAGTTGCGAAGCTGGTTGTCGCACCGCTGGCAGCGAGCTTCACGACAAAAGCGTCCCCGCCATCGGCGTAAGTCTCCTGGAAACTTCCAGCGGTGACGGGAAAATTGGCGGAGGTGGTATCGCCGGTTACGTAGGCGTTGCCGGTGGAGTCCAGGGCAACTGCGAATCCCCGGTCGAGGCCGCTGCCCCCCAGATAAGTGGAATAGACAAGCGGCGCTGAGCCGGTGGAGTTAATCCGAGTCACAAATGCGTCTCCGGAGCCGCCGCTGGCGGCCTGGAGAGGAGAGGACGTGGGGAAATTCGTGGAAAAGGTCACGCCCGTTATCGTGGCGTTGCCGGCGGAATCGACCGCGATTCCCTGACCCAGGTCGGCGTCGTTGCCACCGAGGAAAGTGGAGTAGAGCAGCGACGAGCCTCCCGGGTCCAGCTTGGACACGAAGGCGTCAATGCCCCCGCCGCTCGTTGATTGCAGGGGAGAAGCGGTAGGGAAAGTGTCCACCGAATCCGTCGAGCCGACAACAAACGCATCCCCGGAGGAGTCGAGAGCGATGCCCTGTCCCGAGTCGGCTCGAATTCCCCCCAGATAGGTCGAGTAGACGAGCGAAGCGCCGGCGGGGCCGAGCTTGGCCACAAAGCCATCCGAGCAGGAAGAGGTGCCGCAGGTCCCGCCTCCAAACGTCGTCTGCAAGGCTCCTGTCGTCGTGGGGAAATTCACCGAGGTCGTCGACCCGGTCACGTAGGCGTTGCCGGAAGAGTCCACCGCAATGCCGGTGCCCCGATCGAATCCCGTACCGCCGAGATAAGTGGAATAAACCAGGGAAGTCCCGTCAGCGCTGAACTTGGCCACGAAGGCGTCCGCAGTGCCGCCGTTCGAGGACTGGAGTGATTCCGCGGAGGGAAAATCGGTTGAGCCGGTCGAGCCAACAACGTAGACATTGTCCTCAGCGTCCACCGCAACGCCGAAGCCCAAGTCCTCCGCGCTTCCTCCCAGATAGGATGAGTAGCTCAGTATCGGGTCGATGACCAGCGGCCGGGTTCTGTCGTAGGCGGAAACCTCAAAACGGATTTCGTTGTTAGCGGCAAGGACGTAGCGACCGTCGAGCAACTGTCGTTTGTCCGTGGTTCGTTGTCCGCGGTCTGCTGCAACTGGCAACTCTTCTTGATAGACGATGGGCTTGCGGAAGCGGACTTCCCCACCCTCGGTCCAAATCACCAGGTCGCCGTTGGCGGCGACGGTGATTTTTGACTTTGAAATGTTGATTTTCGAATTTCGATTTTCGAGTTTCCAGTTTCCACTCTCGAGTGCGAAACGGATGGCCCCCGGATCCGCTCCCGGCGCTACGACAAAATCGTATTCCAGCTGGCCCTGGTTACCATAGAAGACCAAGTCCACGCCGGGGAAAACATCCGCGTAGCGCACTTTGGCGAATCGCGGAACGCCGGTTTGCCACGCGGCAGGATCATTGCCCGTGAAATAATTGCTGGTGCCTGGAAGCTGCTCCAAACCCTCCGTTTTCACGTCAGGGTTCGCTGCCAAGAGTTTAACGCGCAGGACGGCGGGGATTGGGGTATCGCCGATAGATGGTTCACGTTCTCTCAGCGACAATGCCGCTCCCGTCGAAGTCAGGAACAGGCTATAACCCGAGCCGCGCGAGAGGAATCTCACGCGGGAATCGGTTTGCCCCCGATTGGGTTCAAAGCCGAGTGGAAGCCGTGAATAAGCCACCCGGGAACGCGATGCAACGGCTGAAAGAGCCGGCGGAACCTTCGCAGGAGTCCGCGCCGGGAGAACTGAGGTCCTCCTGGACCCGGCGTCCTGGGCACAGATGTGGGCGGGTTGAACCGTTGGGGAAGTGGAAGTCGGCGTTCCGCCGTCCGGCAAGGCAGGGGTCGCTGCCAGGAGCGCGGTCAACGAAAGGACAAGGCTGGCGGGAAGCATTCCCACTCCTGATGCGCGCACGGCGGCGCAAGAAAGTCGACCAAGACTCATATTAGGATGCTGCCGACCGGAGCGGGTTGTCCCACTGGGCCTAACCTCTCTGTCAGAATCCTGCAGATTATCGTTTCGAAGCCTGAATGTCAATTGGGTGGCGTGGGACGCGCCGGGAATTCCAGGGCAGCCGGCGCGGAGATCTATAGGAAGGCCACCGATTGTAGCCCGGAGATTTCAAACCGCTTCCGGCAACGCGGATTCTGGCATTGCACGACATCGTCGCGCCGCAGCATGTAGGAACGCGCCTTTTCAAAACGCGCCCTGTCTCCCTCATCGGCCCGCCCCCGAAGCGACTTCTTCTTCGCGCGCACCACCCAGCGGATTTCGTAAGTCGCCGTCTGATGGCAGTGAAGGCAAGAAAGCGTGGCGGGTTTTACGACCTCGCTCTCGTCAAAGAAATCCCGCTCCTCCATAGTGGCGCGTATTCTAGCCTGAACCGGCAAAAAACTACACTACTCAATTTAGGGGGCTTCAGCGGCCCAGGCCGAAGTCTTATGGCGCTTTTCTCTCCAGAAATCGCGGCCCCAGCCAGACCAACGCCACCACGTCAATCACGAAGTGCGCGGCCATCGAGGGGTAAAGGCTCTCCAGGCGAAGGACCGGGTAAGCCAGCAGCGCCCCCAGGAGGGCCACCCGCACCATCCCGCTCGGCCCTTGATAAACGTGAGCGAGCGCGAAAATCACCGAGGAAACAATCAGCGCCCACCATCCGGAATCAAGCCATTCGGAAAGCTGCGCCAGCAGAAAACCCCGATAGAGGAACTCTTCGCAAACAGCCGCCGTCGGCGCAACGAGGAGAACCGCCCAGACTTTTTCCGTAGCCGTCTCGGGCATCAGAAGGCGGACGAGGTCGGATTCCTCCGGCCACCAACCCAGGTGCTCCAGAAGCAGCCATATCGCCAGGGCCGCCAGGGCGACGATCACAAGGAAGGCCGTCCAGCGCAGGAATTCGGCAAACGGAAGGCCGCGGAATCCCGCCCCTGCGAATCCGCGGCCTGTCGCCAAGACCACCAGCGCGCCCACCAACCCCAGAATCCATTGCGAAATGACCGCGGACAAGTAAAGGGCGCGGCGTGGAATTTGATGAATCTCCGGTCGCCAGGCGGTGATGTAGGCGAGTACCGGAACCCCCACGCCCAGCAGGAGTGCAAAAGAAATCTCGGTAATCGTGGAAAGCATCGCCGAATTCATGAAGGAGAGGCGGCGGGATCCTGGAACCCGCTATTTCTTCTCCAGAACCGCGCGCACCGTGCTGAGTCCGCTCCCGGGCGCAACACTCAGCCCCTGGGAAAACGTATGATAGCCCGAAAACAGGAATTCCATGCGATGGGAAGTAGCGGTTAGTTTCAGAATCGAGGGGGTGTGGCCGTGAAACCCGCCGGCGATGAGGATCTCCGCTCCCGAATCCTTACCGGAGCAGGTAGGCGCCCAGCACCGCGCGGCAGCGGTCTCGGAGAGCTTCAATGGGCTCTGAGGCGGGGACCATGAGCCACTGGAGGCACAGGCCATCCACCAAGGCGCGAATCGTGGCTGCGGCGTCCGAAGGATTGATGCGCCGGAACTGGTGGAGGCGTATTCCCTCCTCCACAATGGCCATGTCCCTTTTCCGGCAGCGCTCGAAGAAAGCGGCGAACAGTTTCCGGAATCGCTCCGTACGCGCCCCGAGGGCAGCGTAATCGAAGAGGACCAGATAAAGCTTGCGGTTGACCTCGGCGCTGTGAAAGAGCACTTCCAGTTCGGCCGCCAGCCGGCCGCGCGGGGGTTCCTCGCTGCGGGCGACTTCTTCCAGAGAGCGGTCCACCTGGGTGAGCAGCCAATGGAGAACCGCGTATAGCAAGTCCTCCTTGGTCCGGAAGTAGTAAAGCGCTCCCCCCTTGCTCGAACCTGCCCGGGCAACCACCGAATCCAAAGTAACTCCGGGGATGCCTTTGTCCAGAATTTCGGCGTATCCAGCCTTGATAAGGACTTCGCGCCGACGCTCGGCCAGCGCCGGATCGGCCCGACGTGGGCTCATAGAATGCCTCCTTTCTTTAAAAAGCGTCCGGACGGATTATAAACGAATACCCATTTATTTCAATAGGCTGGAAGATCAGTCCCTG
>DATKYV010000079.1:0-12229 GCA_035528275.1 Terriglobia bacterium
GCAATAGCGGGAGACCAAGCCTCGCTATGGATTGCGCCCAGTCTCCCCTGCATCGAACATGTACCCGACGCCCCGCACTGTTTTCAGAAAGGCGCTGGATACGGCGGGGAGTTCGATCTTCCGTCGCAGGCGGCGGATATAAGCGTCGACGTTTCGAGGCGTCACGAAACGGGATTCCCCCCAGACCTGGTCGAGGAGTTGCTGGCGGGAAAAGATCCTTCCCGGCCGACTAGCCAGGAAGTGCAGCAAATCGAACTCTTGCTTGGTCAAGGATAACGGCCGACCGTCGAGCACGACACGACGCGAGGCGGGATCGAGGCTCAACCGCCCGACTTCGATGGGTTTTTCAATTTCCTCCGGCGGTTCCGCCCGGCGGAGCAGCGCCCTGACCCGCGCCAGCAGCTCGCGCGCGCTGAAAGGTTTGGTGACGTAGTCGTCGGCGCCAAGTTCCAGCCCCACGACCCGGTCGGCTTCTGCCCACAGCGCCGTGAGGATCAGTATCGGAAGTTTTCGCAATTCGCGGTCCGCCCGAATCGCTTTGCAAACTTCCAGACCCGGGAGTTTGGGCAGCACGAGATCAAGAATCAACAGGTCAGGGCGCGACCTCCTGACCTCTGCCATTCCCGATGCCCCATCATGCGTCGCCGCGACCTTAAACCCGTCACGCTCGAGCGTGCAGCGGATGATTCTCACGATGTCATCATCATCCTCTATAATGAGAATCCGTTTCATGATCCGCCGTCCAGACTTTTCAATCTTAGCACACCGAGATTTGGCCGTCGGTCCGAGTCGCGCACGGAGGCGTAGCAAGACGCGCCGCTTCATCAAGAGATACCTGCAAGCCGGGCCGCGAAAGAAGAGAACCCGGAACCCTCCAATACTACCCTTCCTCTCCGCGCCGGCGCTTGACCATGTCGAGGACAAAGGCGTCGCGTCTCTGCTTGACCTTTTCGAAACTCTTCACCGACCAGTCGTAGAATCCTCTTCCGGACTTAACTCCCAATCTCTTCTGGGCGACGAGTTTGCGCAGCAGCCCCGGCGCCTCACGCTCCCTGTAAAGATCTGGCGAAACATACTCAACAACGCTCAGCACCAAATCCAATCCCACAGCATCCTGATGCTCGAAGATGCCGTAGACGGGAAGGCGAAGGCCGAATCCGCATTTTGCCGCCAGGTCCACATCCTCAGCATCCGCGATTCCCTCTTCGACGATGTGGATCGCTTCACGATAAAGGGCGGATTGCAGCCGGTTTCCGAGTTGTCCGGGGCGGTCCTTCTTGACGAGAACTGGCACCTTCCCGCAACGTCGAAGCAAGGCGCGAACAGCTTCGGCAACCTCAGCCGACGTTTCTTCGCCTTTGACGATCTCCACCAGCGGCATCAGGAAGGCCGGGTTCCAGAAGTGGGTGGTGAGAGTCCGCTCCGGGTGGCGGCATTGGGCGGCCACCGCCGTAATGCTTAAGGCCGAGGTATTACTGGCGAGGACCGCCGCCGGCTTCGCAATACTGTCCAGGCGGGCGAACAAGTCCTGCTTGAAGGTCAAATCTTCCGGTGTGGATTCGATCACCAAGTCCGCGTCGCTGACGGCGCGTTCCAGGTCCGAGGTCGATTTGACCCGTTCGAGGATTTCAAGTTCCGCGAGGCCGTGCTCGGCCAGCATCCGGCCCTGATCGCGCGCGGCGTTCAATCCCTTTGCCGAGGAGGCGTCAGTACGTCCGACGATCGTTGCCTCCACTCCCCCCATCGCCAAAACAACAGCAATGCCCGGACCCATCGTTCCGGTTCCAATCACCGCAGCTCGCGCAAAATCCATGCTCACCTACCTCCGCCTGCCTGGGCGCCGCAACCCTCGTGGATACCGCGAGGCGTCCCTATTAATGAAAACTTCGATACCACTCCTGCACTCCGGCAGCCCAATGGAGTGGTTCAGTGCAATCAGCCGGCTTTCGTCGCCGACGGCAAGCCATCAAAGCGGCAGACGAACCCGGGCCTCGCAGCCCCGCCCCGCCTTGCGATTCTCCAGCGTCAGCGTCCCGCCGTGTGCTTCGGCAATCTGCCGGCACAGCACGAGACCGATTCCCGAACCGGCGAGTTTGGTCGTAAAGAAGGGTACAAAAAGATTGGCAGGATTGGAAAGGCCGGGGCCTTCGTCTTCGACCCGGATTTCCAGATAATTGCCGTTTTTGCGCCACGCGACGCTCGCGCCTCCCCCCGTCTCCAGCGCCGCGTCTACAGCATTTCGGACCAAATTGATGAGGAGCTGTTCCAACTGGTCCCCGTCGGCCCTGACGGTCAATTCCGGCCCGGGCTCCAGTTTGACCTCCAGTCGGGTCTCCAGCCGCGTGGCGCGGCGAATCCACTCACTGACGTTCACGAGGCGGAGTTGAGGAGGCGGCAGCCGGGCCAGCCGCGCATAGGCGCCCATGAATCGGCTGAGCGCCTCGGCCCTGGCGCCGATAACCGCCAGCCCTCGCCGCGCATCTTCACGCCAATCAGCGGCGAGAGGCTCGCGGCGGAGCATGGTTTCCAGGCTTTCGGCCACGGAGCGAATGGGCGCGAGCGAGTTGTTGAGTTCGTGCCCCAAGACGCGAATCAGGCGCTGCCAGGCCTGCCGCTCCTCTTCGCGCAGCGCCCGGCTCAGGTCGGAGAGAACCAGCAATTGGTGAGGCAATCCACGCTCGCGGAAGGTGCTGCGATGAATCTCCCAACGGCCCACCCTTCCGGGAAAACTCAACGGCGCAGTGCGCGGGCTCTCACTCTCCAGGCACTCGGCCAGGCGCAGATCGGCCGCTGTTCGTCCCAGAAGACGCCCCGCCGGCTGTCCCAGGAGGCGTTCTGCCGCCCGGTTGACAAGCTGCAATTTCTGCTCGCCATCAAAGGCAAAGACGGCGACGTCGATTTCCTCCATTACCTTGCGAAGCAGCGCGCTGGCCTCGAGCGCTCCCAGTCGCTGCTCGCGCAGCGTTTCGCTCAAAGCGTTCACTTCCAGGACGACTTCCCCCAGGGCATCGTCGCGTCTGGCCCCGCGGGCCCGGACGGAGAAATCCCCCTCGCGAAGCGCCCCCAATAGATTGGAAATGGTCCGAAGCGGGAAGACCACACGGTGGCGCACGGCGAAGGCAAACGCCAGCCAAGTTCCCACCACTAGCGCACCCAGCGTCACCTGGGTTCGCGAGCTGTAATCGCCCACCCAAAGAAGAATGAAAGCCAGCAATGATCCCGGCAGTCCCGCCAGCAGGGCCAGGGTCAGGACGCGGCGCTCGTGGGAGGCAAGTTTCATAGACCGTATTTCTGCAGGCGGCGATAGAGACCACTCCGGCTGAGGCCCAGGGCCTGAGCGGCCTGGCTGACGTTTCCTCCGCTGCGCGCCAGGGCCTTCTGAATCAAAACGCGCTCGACTTCCTCCAAGCTCATCTGCTCGAGGCGCGGTGTGCCGTCCTGGGGCTCGCGCAAACCCAGGTCGCCCACACGGAGGAAAGTCCCCTGGGCCAGCAATGCCGCCCGTTCTACGGCGTGATCCAGCTCGCGAACGTTACCGGGCCAGGAATACTCCAACAGCGTTTTCATCGCCGCGTCGTCAAACCCGGCGAGTTTCTTCGAGTACCGCTGGGAGTATTTCCGGAGGAAGTGAACGGCCAAAAGCGGAATGTCTTCTCTGCGTTGGTGAAGGGGAGGCAGGTGGATTTCGATGGTGTTCAGGCGAAACAACAGATCTTCACGGAAGCGGCCGGCGGCAACTTCGGCGCGTACGTCCACGTTGGTGGCGGTGATCACCCGGACCCTGACTTGGCGAGTCTTCGAGGAACCGACGCGTTCGAGTTCGCCGGTCTCGAGCACGCGCAGAAGCTTCGCCTGCAGGTTGAGCGGCACGTTGGCAATTTCGTCGAGGAACAGCGTGCCGCCGTCGGCAAGCTCGAAGCGCCCCACGCGGTCCGCCTTGGCATCCGTAAACGCGCCCTTGACGTGACCGAACAGTTCGCTCTCAAACACCCCCTCGGCAAGGCCCCCGGCGTTGACGATCACCATGGGTTTTGCGGCGCGCGGCGAAAGGGCGTGAAGCTTGCGCGCCACGATCTCCTTGCCGGTGCCGTGCTCGCCGGTGATCAGGACGTTGGCGTCGGAGGGACCGACCCGCTCGAGCAGATCGAGCACCGGTCGCATCGCCGCCGATTCGGCAATGAGCGCGGGACTTCCCTCCGCCTGCAAAAGCCGGTTTTCCGTCTCTAAGCGCAAGCTTTTGCGCAGCGCCTGGCTCAGCTCGATTTGCGTGCGAAGAATGGAGAGCAACCGGGTGTTTTCCCAGGGCTTCTGGACAAAGTCGCGGGCTCCGCGCCGAATTACTTCCACTGCCAGGTCGATGCTGCCCCAGGCGGTCATCACCACGACGGGCAAGGTATTGTCCAGTACCTGAAGACGAGTGAGCAGGTCCAGGCCCTCCTGCCCGGAAGTGGTGTCGCGCGCGTAGTTCAGGTCGATCAGCGCCACGTCGAAGTCCTTCCCTTCCACGAGGCGCAGGACGCCGGCGGGCGAGGACGCGGATTCCGTCTGAATACCTTCGGCCTTGAGGAGCAAGCGCAGGGATTCGAGAACGTCTGGCTGGTCGTCGGCGATAAGAACGCGGGGAACGGTCAAGTCAGGGGTCTTCATGGTGCCTTCGGCTGGTCCTTATCTTAGCGCGGTCACAGGAATGTGTCAGTCGCCATTCGCAGTACCCGCCGGCTGCACCAGAATGCCTCCACCCGCGGCGCGGGAATAGTGAATTCTGAATGGTGAATGGTAAATTGTCCCCCAGATGAGGTCTCTCTGCCGTCAGCAGGCAAGTGACAAGCGACGAGCGAGTCCAGAGATTCGCTCAAGGGCGCAACTTTACGATGTTGCATTGCTTCAATCACTCAATCACCCAATCGCCCAATGGTTTCACTCATAGCGTAAGGCCACCATGGGATCAACCTTCGTCGCCCGCCGCGCGGGGATGTAGCTCGCAAGAAGCGCCACGGCCGTTAGTAGGACTGCTGCAAGCGCAAAGGTCAGCGGGTCGGACGGGCGAATGCCGTACAGCATGCTCGATAGGAGGCGCGTCAGGCCAAACGCGCCTCCGAGGCCGATGACGATTCCCGCAAGCGTCAAGGTCAAGCCTTGGCCGGCTACCAGCTTCAGCACGTGTGCGCGGTCCGCGCCGAGTGCTATCCGCACGCCGATCTCGTGCGTGCGTTGCACCACGGAGTAAGCCATCAGCCCATAGAGACCCACGGCGGCTAAAACCACGGCCAGACCGGCGAAAATCCCAAGCAGCAGCGTGATGAAGCGAGGTTGGGCCACAGATTGGGCGAGCGACTGATCCAGCGTCCGGATGTTGTATGCGGGTACGTTCTTGTCCAACGCGGCCACGGAACTCCGCACAGCAGGAGCCAGATGCAGCGGGTCACCATCAGTACGCACCACCACCGTCATCAAGCCAATCGGGCTCTGCGCCAGTGGGACGTAACACTGAGCCTGCGGGTCTGCAGCGAGGCTGTATACCTTCACGTCTCCAACTACACCGACGATCTCGCGCATCGGGGGCTTGTCACCATAACCGTTACTGATGCCCGGTTGTATCCGCTGGCCGATGGGATCCTGATGGGGAAAGTACCGTCTTGCGAGCGTTTCATTGATGATCGCAACGGGGGGCGCTTTCAGATCATCGCGCAACGTGAAGTCACGTCCCTCGCGCAGCGGTATCCCCAAGGTACGAAAGTAATCGGGCTTGATCGCCATGTAGTTTGTCACCGGTCGATCCGCCTTGGCGATCGGGCGCCCTTCAATATCAAAGCCTGTCTTCGCGTAGACTTCACTGAACGGCAAGCCAAACACGCCACTGGCCGAGCGAACTCCGGGTAGAGTGCGCACGCCCTCGAGGACCCGCTCAAAGAATTCCATCTGGCGAGCCTGGTCATAGCTCGCGGGCGAATCAAGCCGCACGGTCAGAACGTGATGAGGATCGAATCCGGGGAGCACTCGTTCCAGGCGAAGAAAACTCTGGATCAGCAAACCCGCGCCCACCAGCAGCACGAGTGCAACCGCTACCTCGCCCGCCACCAAAGTGCCGCGAACGCGCCCGCCATGTGCTCCCTCAGATGACCCGCGACCGCCTTCCTTGAGGGATTGCGCAAGGTCAGACTTGAAGCCATACACGGCCGGCGCGAGACCGAACAGAAGTCCCGTGAGGAGCGACACCAGGCTCGTGAAGGCGAGGACGCGGCCATCCAGGTTGAACTGCGTCAGACGGGGAATATTCACGGGGCTCATCCGGATGAGAGTGTCCGTTCCCAACAGCGCCAGTAGCAGTCCAAGTGAGCCGCCGACGCACGCAAGCAGGGTGCTCTCGGTGAGGACTTGACGCATCACGCGGCCGCGGCTCGCGCCCAGCGCGGCTCGAATGGACATCTCTCTTTGTCGGGTCGTGGCTCGCGCCAGCAGTAAATTGGCGACATTTGCGGAGACAATGAGCAGGACGCAGCCGACGGCGCCCAGGAGAACGGCCAGCGCCGGGCGAACGCGGCCTACCAGATGGTCGAGCAGCGGGACCACGCGAGCTCCGCGGGGCATGTTTTCGGGATATTCCTTATTTAGCACGCTGACGATGGCGGTCATTTCGGCCTGCGCTTGGCCGAGGGTAGCGTGGGGTTTGAGGCGCGCAATCGCGTCCAGATAATGCGCGCCTCGCTGTGTGGCCATGCCGCCGCCGGGTTTGGTGTCGACAGCGATGGTTGTCCAAAGATCGACCGGCTCGGCCTGGGTTGGAAATTGGAAACCCGACGGCATTACTCCGATCACCGTGTAGGCGCGGCCGTCGAGATCGATAGTCCGGCCCGCCACAGTCGGGTCAGAGCCGAATTGCCGCTGCCAGAGACCGTGACTCAGGATTGCGGGACTGCTGCCGTTTACCATGCCTGGCTTGTCTTCCTCGGAGACAAAGGGGCGCCCCAAAATGGGAGTCACGCCGAGCAGCGAGAGTAGGTCCGCGGATACAACGGCCCCTGAAAGGTGCACTGGTTCGCCCGAGCCGATGAGGGCGAAGTTTTCGGTCCGAAACACCGCCATCTCGTCGAACACGTGGTTCCGGGCCCGCCAGTCGAGAAAGTCCGGGTAGGAGGCGTTACTGTCGCGGTTGTCGCGTAGGACCGTTGAAATGACGCTCACCAGCCGGTCGGGCTGGGGGTAGGGCAATGGGCGCAGCATGACTGCGTTCACCACGCTGAAGATGGCCGTATTCGCCCCGATGCCCAGCGCCAGCGTCAGGACCGACACCGCCGTGAAGCCGGGGTTTTTGGCAAGCATGCGCAGGCCGTATTTCAGGTCCTGAAGCAACGTCTGCATCACACACCTCAGAATTGATCCATTGCCGTATTGGTTCATTGATCCATTGAAGCAGCAGGAGCCATCGCTTCAACGATTCAATGGATCAATGATTCAATGACTCAATCTCTCAATCCCTCAATTACCCGATCGCTCGATCGCTCAATCTTTCTCGATCCATCCGTCGCGCAGCTTGATGATGCGGTTGCCGTAGGCCGCCCAGTTTTCGTTGTGGGTGACCTGGATGATCGTCGTGTCTTCGTCGTTCAGTTTCTTGAAGAGGTCCATGATTTCTTTTCCCTGGCTGGAATGGAGGTTGCCCGTCGGCTCGTCGGCGAGAATCAGTTTGGGATTGGCGATCACAGCGCGCGCCACGGCCACCAGTTGCTGCTGCCCGCCGGAAAGCTGAGACGGATAGAGGTCCTTCTTCCCCACGATCTGGAAGCGGTCGAGCGTGTCGGCCACCAGCGCCTTGCGCTCGGATGATTTGACATCGCGATAAGAGAGCGGAATATCGAGATTCTCCGCCACCGTCAGGTTATCCAGCAGGTGATACTGCTGAAAAACGAATCCGATGTACTGCTTGTTCAGCTCGATGCGCTTCTTGGGGTTCAGTTTGTGAACCGGCTGGTCTTGAAAGTAGTACTCGCCCTCCCAGGCGCCGTCGAGCATTCCGAGAATGGCGAGCAGGGTTGACTTCCCTGCTCCCGAAGGCCCCATCACCGTGATGAACTCTCCCTCTTTCACGTCAATCGTGATCCGTCGGAGGACGAAGTACTGGCCGCCGGCGAGTGGGTAGGATTTCTCAAGATTGCGAACTCTGATCATAAAGAGCACCTCGGGGAGCGAACCATCGAGTTTCCAGCTTAGGAAGACATCGGTTCATCGAGCTATCGGGCCATGAAACCACTGACGAAAATGGAAAATCGAAACTCGAAACTGGAAAACCGAATTTTGCAACTCGGAACTCCCCATCTCAACCCCTCACGTGGGTTCAATGATTCAATGGATCAATGACTCAATCTCCCAATCGCTCATTAGCGCTACTCGTAGCGCAGCGCCACCATGGGATCGACCTTCGTCGCCCGCCGCGCGGGGATATAGCAGGCAAGGAGCGCCACGACACAAAACAAGAGCGCCACGCCCGCATACGTCAGTGTATCCGCTGGCCCAACGCCGAAAAGCTCGCTTCTCAGGAAGCGCGTGAGCATCAGGGACACCGCGATCCCAATGGCCACGCCGACGAGCGTCAATCGGAAGCCGTGGCCCAGCACCAGCCTGAGAACGTCGCCTCGCTGCGCTCCGAGCGCCATGCGAATGCCAATCTCATGGGTACGCTGGCGCGTGGAAAAAGCGACCACCCCATAGATTCCTACCGCCGCGAGCACCAGCGCCAGTAAGCCAAACGAGCCCACAAGCGTCGCAGCCAGCCGCTCAAAGATGCTTCCAAACTGCATGCTGGCCTTGAGCGTGGTCACATTGAACAGAGGCAAGTCGGCGTTGAGCTCATGAACGGTCTTCTCAACCGCGGAGGCGAAGGCTCGCGGGTCGCCTGCCGCCCGCACGTGAATGGTCACCGGATCGCGGTAATCCTGGTACAGCGGCAGAAAGATGACGGGCGCCGGGGCATAAAGCAGGCGCCGGTACTTGCCGTTTCGAGCTACACCAACGACTGTGAACCACCGGCCATACAGGCTAACCCTCTTGCCGATGGCGTCCTGCCCCGGCCAGTAGCGGTCGCAAAACTCCTGATTGACGACGGCTACCGGCTGTGACGTTTCGACATCCTGTCCTGTAAAGTCACGCCCAGATACGAGAGGAGTGCGTAGGGTCCGAAAGTAGTTCGGGCCCACAACGGCACGATCGATTTCCATCGATTCGCGGGGTTGAGGGACGTAACCATCGGGTTGGACATAGTCGGTATGGAGAGTGAAGCTGAGCGGCGAGAAGTCGGCCAGTGTCACGGACTCGACGCCGGGCAACGCCTGGAGCTTGGCCAGGAGTTGCTGGTCAAAAGCAATGCCTTGCGCTCGCGAATAGCCGGCGGGCGAAAGCTCGTAGGAAGCGAGCAGCACATGATTCGGGTCGAAACCAGGATCGGAGCGCTGTTCGTTCTGGAAGCTGCGAGCGAAAAGGCCGGCCGAGATCAGCAGGAGTAACGAGAGAGAAATCTGTGTCACCACCAGCGCGCTCGAGAGCCGCGAGCGGTGGATCCCCCCGGAAACGCTAGCCGCCTCCTCCTTCAGGATCGCCACCGGCGCAACCCTGGAAGCGCGCAGCGCCGGCAGCGTGCCGAAGATCACGGCCGTGAGCACGGAGATGACAAGCGTCGCCAGCAGCACGTTGCGGTCCGCGCGACCATTGAGCGTGAGGGGCAGACTCGTGGGCGGAAAGAAAGCTGCGAACGTTCCGGCCGTCCAGGTCGTGATTAGCATGGCCGCTGCGCCGCCAGCCAGGGCGAGCAGCAGGCTCTCCACCAGCAGTTGGCGCACCAGTCGCCAGCGATTCGCACCCATGGACAGGCGGATGGCAATCTCCCGCCGACGCGCCACCGACCGCACCAGCAGCAGGTTGGCCACGTTCGCGCAGGCCAGCAACAGCAGCACCGCCGCCAGCGCCAGCAACAATGGCAGTGTCTTGTACAGATAAACGTTCGCTCCAAAAGGCGAGCGCCAGAGCGGATCCAGCGTAATCTGGTTCGGGCCGCGGTGCGAATCGGGAAACTGTTCGGCGATCCGCTGCATCTGGAGATTCAGCTCCTCCTGTGCTTGCCGGCGGTCGACTCCCGGCTTGAGCCTCCCGAGCACGTTGAGCCAATAATTGCCGCGTTGGCGGAACCGGTCTCCCCCATAAACCAAGGGAACCCAAAGGTCCGTTCGCAGCCCGGTCGTACATCCCTGAAAATCCGGAGGAGTGACGCCGACAATCGTGCACAAACCCCGATTGATCTGAATGGATTTGCCGATGATGGAGCGGTCTCCGCCGAAATGGCTCTGCCACAGGGCATAGCTGATCACCACCGCCGGCGTGTCTCCGGCTTTTTCCTCTTCCACCGGCTGGAGGACACGACCGAGCTCGGGTTTCACGCCGAGTACGTCAAAGTAATCCGCGGAGATGAACGCCCCGTAAATGCGCTCCGGCTTGCCATTGCCAGTGAGGGACACGAAATCATCGTGATAGGCCAGCAGGCCGGAGAAGCTCCGGGTCCTCTCTCGCAGGTCCACGTAATCCGGGTAGGAAAACGGTGGGCTGGGGTGCTCACTGCGTTCGCCCCGCATGGCGGTGACAAGGTCTCGGGTGTGCGCAATGCCGGGAATGGGGTTGAGCAGGGTCGAGTCAATCCAACTGAAGATGGTACTGGCGGCGCCGATGCCGAGGGCGAGCGTGAGCACCACAACGGTGGTGAAGCCGGGATTCCTCACCAGCATCCGCAGCCCGTGGCGAAGGTCTTGGAGCAGCTCGTTCATCTGCCACCTCGAACATCGAAGACTCGCGAGTGACAAGTGACAGGGGAATAGTGAATTCCGAATTGTGAATGGTGAATCCCAGGGACTGGATCTGCGTCGCTGTCGTTTCCTACTTTAGAATTCATAATTCACCATTCACCATTCATACTTTCGTCCGATCTGGCACCCACGCGGGAGAACGGACAACCAACCATTGTCTATTGCCCGCCGGTTCCTTCGACCGTCTCGTCCACGATGCGGCCGTCGAAGAGGTGGACACCGCGGTCCGCGTGGGCGGCGTAGCGCGGGTCGTGCGTAACCATGCAAATGGTGGCGCCCTCACGGTGCAACTCGCGCAGCAGATTCATTACAGCTTCGCCATTTTTGGAATCCAGATTGCCCGTGGGCTCGTCAGCCAGGAGAATGGAAGGCTTGCCCCCCAGAGCCCGCGCCACGGCCACGCGTTGTTGCTGGCCGCCGGAAAGCTGCGAGGGGTAATGCTTCATACGGTGCGACATCCCCACGCGCTCCAGCGCTTCCTGGACGCGCTTCTTGCGCTCCGCGCCGGGCATGCCGCGATAGGTCAGCGGCAATTCGACATTCTCGTACACCGTGAGATCACCAATCAGGTTGAACGCCTGGAAGATGAATCCCACTTCCCGGTTGCGAATCTTCGAGCGCTGCTCGGTGGTCAGTTCGGCGACGGGATGGCCGTTCAGCGTGTAGTTCCCTTCCGTGGGTGTATCGAGCAGTCCGAGGATGGAGAGCAAGGTCGACTTGCCGCACCCCGAAGGCCCGGCGATCGAGATGTATTCGCCCTCGCGAATCTCCAGATGGACGCCCGAAAGGGCGTGCGTCTCCACCTCGTCAGTCACGAAGACTTTCGTGACGCCCTCGAGACGAATCAGGGATTCGCCGGACCCATTTGCCTTCTTTTTGGTCGCGTCTTGTGTCTTTAGCTCAGCGGATGAATCCATTGTTGCCTCCTCACTCTGGAAATCGGGCCATCGAGTCATCGAGCCATCTGGTGATCTAGTGATTGAGTGATTTAGTGACCCCGCCCCGGCCGGGGCCGGTGGTCGGGTAACTCAGAAAATCGCCAAATCACCAAATCGCAGAATCACAAATAATCCGATCCCTCATTCACCCAATCATTTGATCTTCCGATCGCTAAATCGCTCAATTGCGCTACTCATGGCGCAAGGCCACCATAGGATCGACCTTCGTCGCCCGGTGCGCGGGCAGATAAGTTGCCACGAGAGAGACGGCCACGAGCACCCCAACCGCGAGGGCCAGGGTCTCCACGTCGCTCGGCGTAAGGCCGAACAGCAGATGCCGGACGAACCGTGTGATCCAGAAAGCTACACCCATTCCTACCGCAATGCCCGCAGCGAGCAGGACGGCGCTATCGCGGAAAACGAGTCTGAGAATCGAACCTTGCTGCG
>DATKYV010000080.1:0-4391 GCA_035528275.1 Terriglobia bacterium
AGATGAAGGCCGCCAAGACCACGGCCAGCCACTTCGAGCGAAGGCGATGCTTCAGGAACGGAATCGCGAAAGCGCGGAACTGCATCTCCTCGGAAACGGCGGGAAGGAATCCGATGAAAAGCACCCACACCCACGGGAATCGGGTATTCAGAAGGTCCGAGTACTGAACGTCGGCCGGCGCCCACGCTCCCAGCTTGTTCGCCGCGAGATAGAATACCGTTTGATACGCGAAGAAGAAGAAGGTCATACCGAGGCCGATGACGTTCGATATGAAAAACGAGCGCGATCGGAGGCCCGTCCAGCTCAGGTAGCGGCGCAAGGAGACGAGGCCCGGATAGTTCTCGCGGTAGACCGGCTCCGAGCTGGCGACGAGAAAGAAGATCCAGACCCCCACGCCCAGCGCGAACAGCACGCTGTCGCGCAGGTAGCCGGCCATGAAACTCGAATAGGAGTCCGTCGTCTGGTAGCCGAATTCCTCGAGCGGCAGGTTGTTCAACCGGCCCAGAAAATAGAGGGCCGTCCCGACCAGTCCGAAGATCACCGAGAGGCGGAGAGGAACGTCCCGGTCGCGCAGTCGCATGACCAGGATGATGATCATCGCCGCGGTGAGCAGGATGAAGAAAACCTCCGCCACGACCTGCGCCGACTGGTTCCGGGAGCGTAGTTGCTTGTAGTCGCGGCTCCACTGCTCGGGGATCTTGACGAACTCGTTGTAGCCCGCCACCTGGTCACCATCCACCGCCACGGCGATGCGCAGGCTACCGTCGCCCAGGTTGACGTTCTTCTGCTTCCAGGTGAAAGAATGGTCGGTGCGCGCGGGACGCTTCTCGGTTTCCGCCTCCACAAACTCCAGGCCGTCCAGGTCGCGCTTCATCACCTCACGAAGGAATTGTTCGGCGATTTGGCGGGCCGCGGGCTGCTCGAGATTGGCTCCGGGCGAGGCCTCGGGGATCTCGTGATGGAAACCCACCGCCTCGCCGGCCGGCGTCACCTCGGCGCTGAATTCTTCCTGCTGTTGCGGCTTGAACCAGCGGTGCGACCACCGCCAGAGCCGAATCGGTCCGCGCGTCAAGCCGTTCATGCGCTCCAGGCCTTGCGTCCGCTCGAGATAGACTTTGGCCTGATCGTCGTAAGTGAAGATAGCCGCGTGACGGTATCCCTCGAGATGAATGCCGCGCTCGGTCAGGAACCGTTGCGCCAGCGGAAGTGAATCCGCGCGGTTGACGCGGAACTCGATGGCGGCCTCAGGAAAGGCCCGCCAAAAATACTTCACGCCGATGCCCAGCGAGACGGCTGAAACCAGCACCACGATGGCGATGATCTTGTTTTCCCGGGAAGTCAGCCTGACGGGCATGATCGCCTCACACCGAGGGGTCTGAATGCAGCGGGGATTATAGCAGCAGAGAGGATGGGAAGGTCATTTGCGCTCTAAGGCTCGGCTTCAGCCATTTCACCATCACCCAGGCCGCGGTGCCGTCGGCGTAGTAATTCTCGAGTTTCTCGTACTTGACGTAGCCACGAGCCTCGTAGAACGCCTGAGCGGCATTGTTGTCTTCCGCCGTCTCCAGAAAGACGAGCTCCAGGCCCTGGCGCCGCGCCCAATCCTCACCGGCGTCCATCAGTTTCGCTCCCACACCCCGCCTTCGACACTTTGCCACGACATCAATGCTGACGATGTGCCCCACGCGTCCCGGCTCGCGGTCGGCTATCAAGAAACCCACGATGGCATCGCCCTCTTCCGCCACCCAGGTCTCGGAGGTTCGGTGACCGACGAACTGCTCCAGCTCCTCGCGCGAGTAGGCAATCCCAGGAGGAAAACAAGACCGGTCAATCTCGTAGAGTGTCTGGAAATCCGATGAGCGGTAGGGACGGAGTTTCATGCTGGTGCGTAACGTAGCGCGAGGTCCTCGCAAGGCGGGACGTAACTCGGAGCCATCCCGCAGAATGGGACGCCTGAGGCCCACGACGAAAATCGGTTACAAAAGTCCGGTTTCACGAAACCAGGCCTCGGTGCGTCGCAGACCCTCTTGTAGATTCACGCGGGAGCGGTGTCCAAGCGTCCGCTCGATGTGCGTTTGGCGGTAAACCGGGCTCCCGACGAGAAAGGCCAGAGCGTTCGGCGGTACGCGTGAGGTCTCGCCGCGAATTGCGGCAATCAGATTCCGCCAGTGGACCCATAATCTCGCTGCCCAAAGCGGGACGGAAGGAATGCCGTCCTTCCCTGCCATGCGGGCGTAGGCGCTGAAAAAATCCTGCCAGGTCGTCGCCCCGTCATTGACGATAAACGCTTCGCCCGGAGCACGCTGGCCTTCCGCAGCCAGGAGGATCGCGTCGACAAGATTGTCGATGTATACATAGTTCAAAAGTCCGCGTCCCCCGTTGACCAGGAACATCTTCCCTTTCTTAACGCGCTTCAAAGGAACGACGCTCCAATGCGTGGAGCCGGGTCCGTACACCCCGGAGGGCCGGAGAATCACCACCGGCAAGTGGCGCTCGTCGCCGTAGCGAAATACCGCCTCCTCGGCAAGATACTTCGTATCGCAATAGGGGTCGCCGCAAATCGCGCGGGGAGAGTGGTCATCAATCTCGCCTGAGGCAGGCAGCCCGAAAACTGCAATGCTCGACATGTGGACGAAGCGCTTGACCCCGGCCGCAGACGCGGCCCGCAACAGCTTCTCCGTTCCCTCGACGTTCGATTCCACGAACGTCTCCCGGGATGGCACGGAAGCAACCTGCGCGGCAGCGTGGATGACAATCGAGCAATTGCCGACGGCGCGCTCGAGGGCCGCATCATCCCCCAAGTGGCCCTTCACGACCTCCACGCCCGTCTTCAGCAAGGGCTCGGCCTTGTCAGGGTTCCGCGCCAGGGCGCGAACCACAACGCCTTTCTCTGCCAGCAACCGCTTGGCCACATAACCGCCGATGAAGCCCGTGGCGCCGGTCAGCAAGACTTTCTGATTCTCAAGGCTCATACGCTGATCGGTACGGCAACGTCTCGCCCTATTCGAGGAGCTCCAGAAGACGGTCGATGTCCTCTTCGGTGTTGTAAAGATACGGGGAAACCCGAATCATGCCCTGGCGCAAGCTGACGGCGACGCGGTTGGCGCGAATTTTTTCGTAGAGATTCGCCGTGGCCTGGCGCGAGTCCGTTTGAAACCCCAGGATCGTCGACTGCCGGTCAGGCTCGGCAGCGACCGAAAGCTCGAATCCTCGGCGTTCAAGCCCGCCCGCCAGCCGGTCGAGGAGGCGGCGACAATGAAGGGTTACGGCGCGCACCGTGGCGCTTTCGACGAACTCGATCGAAGCCTCCAGCGCGTAGAGGTTGATGAAATTCGAAGTCTCCGGTACGTCGAAGACCCGCGCCCCTTGGACCAGCGAAAAGTCGTCCGTCGGCAGCGATTCAAAATCTTCGCTCCCCTCGACGGACATCCAATTCACGACCTGCAAATCCAGCCGGTCGCGCACGGCTGGGCTGAGGTAGGCAAACCCCGTCCCGTACGGCCCGAGCAGCCACTTGTATGCCGCGACCGAGAGCACATCGACCGGAAGGTCATGGACGTTCACTTCCAGCGCTCCCACGCCCTGCGTCCCGTCAACGACCAGGATCCCGCCACTGCGGTGCACCAGCTCGCCCAGCGCCGCCAAGTCGAGCCGGCCGCCGTGGATGTAGCTCACCCAATCGAGAGCCAGAACCTTGGTGCGCGGGCTGAGCGCTTGCGCCGCATCCTCGGGACCCACAAAACCATTCGCGGGTTTAAGCACGTGGACTTTCACTCCCAGCCTCCGCAGGTGAAGCCAGGTGAAAAGGTTTGAGGGAAAGTTTCCGGCGGATACCACCACCTCGTCTCCGGCCTTGAGACCCAAACCCGTCGCGACAATGCCGATCCCTTGCGTGGCGCTATTGGTCAGGGCAATCTCCGAGGGATCGGCGCCGATCAAGTTGGCGATTCGAGTTCGGACGCGCTCGGGAAGATCGAAATACTCCGGGGCCTCGAGCCGGTCCGGATGGCATTTCAACTCCACCGCCTCTTGAATGCGGGCGACGGTTTTTCGCGGGAACGGTCCTTGATAGGCGCAGTTCAGGTAGATGGTCGGCGAGAGGTCGAAGAACTCCTGTCGATAATCCTGCATGATAAAGTAATGAGTCTACATTCCCGAGATTGAAAATCCAAGCGCGCCTCGCGTGTACACACCTCCCGGCTGCCGGAGGGCAACGGAGGGACGAAACTGAATGCCGGCTACTTGAACAAACGGGTGAGCAGGGACTTTCGTCCTTCCGGGACGCGCTGGATGGGGAGGAGGGAAAGCAATTCGTCCGCCTGGTTCGAGGACAGGGGTTCCGCCTTGGCCCGCCAGAAGACAACTTCACGAAGCGCACACCAGCGCTCGAG
>DATKYV010000081.1:0-6620 GCA_035528275.1 Terriglobia bacterium
CCCAGAGCACCATCGTGTACTGCATGGCGTTGGATTTCGTCGCGCTCGCCAAGCGCTTGCGCCGCCGCCGCGCCTGCTCGAAGGCGTAACGGATGACGCGCTCCACGCCCTTGCGCGTGAAGACCGAATGCTGCACGGCGACTTCATCCGGCGTGCCGCGCTTGAACCGCCCGCCAACCCCGCAGTATTCGCCTTCCGTGTTCTCGCGGACGAAGAGCATGTTGATATCCGCCGCGCCCTTGCCGCGCAACGGGCTCTCGAGCCCCGGCAGGATTTCCACGGGTCGCAGGTTGACGTAGAGATCGAATCCGAAGCGAATGCGCAGCAGCAGTTCGCGCAGCGAAATGTGGTCGGGCACCGTCGGGTGGCCGATGGCGCCGAGATAAATGGCGTCGAAGGGGCGCAACTGCTCGATGCCATCCTCGGGCATCATGCGCCCCGTGCGCAGATAATTCTCGCAGCCCCAGTCAAACTGCTCAAACGTGAGCGCGAACTCCCCAGCCCCCGCCGCCGCCTTCAGGACCTTCGTCCCCGCCGGCACGACTTCCTTCCCAATGCCGTCACCCGGAATCAGCGCAATGCGATAGGTTTTCATCTCAGGGGCGATTCTACACTCAAAAACTGTTTTTGGGCCGAGTTCTTCATTGTAGAATTCATGCCTCGCCAATCCGAGCATTGGGGCACAAACAGAAGAAAGACGACGCGAGGGGAGGAGATAGTTTCTGCTTCGAATCGGCCGGTCAACTTGAGCTCGCGCCCTCGCCGGAGCTCACGGATCGTCGCAGGGAGAGGAGGCCTGCATGGCCTACGACGAAAAACTTGCCGGGCGAATTCGCAAGGCGCTGGCGGGGCGAAGACGTTTGACCGAAAGAAAAATGTTCGGCGGGATGGCGTTCATGCTGCGCGGCAACATGTGCTGCGGCGTGCTGGACGATGAGCTGATCCTTCGCCTCACGCCCGAGCACGCCGAGAAGGCGCTCAAGAAGCCCCATACGAGGCCGTTTGATATGACCGGCCGTCCGATGAAAGGTTTCGTCGTGGTCACGCCCCGCGGGCACAAGTCCCCCGCGGCGCTGCGGAAATGGGTCGAGCAGGCGGCGAGATTCGCTCGGTCTCTGCCCGCCAAGTAACCGGCAAGTCGGCTTCGTCCCCACCACGCCAGACGATTGTCGCAACCTCGATTGGCGTCCTCGCGGCGCCCGCGCCTGCGTCGCGTCGCACCCGCACGCGGGAACACTGGCTCCGCCTGCGCATTCCTGATATACAATCCCACGCGCTATGAGGTAGGAGGCGGAAGGCAGGCAAGCCACAAGGTTGTGCAGGGGATTCTTCGTGAAAACATCGACGCTCAAAGCGATCCTCACCGACAGCCATTTCTGGCTGCCGGTGGTTGTGCTGGGATTTGGCATCACGTTGCTGGTCTATCTGGCTTAACGCGACAGCCTGCGCGGCTAGCGCCGTGCGGCGAAGCTCCACAATGCCGGCCTGAAGGCCGGCGCTACAAGAGGAGAACAGAACCTGGCGACACAAGTTGAAACGACACCCAGGACCACTGCGCGCTCGCTGCACGCCTTGGGTGTGGTGTGCGGACTGGCGGCGGGCGCGTGGCTGGGCGCGGCGGAAGCGCCAACGAAGCTCGTCACCATCGGGCTTTCGCCCTTCCTGATTTCGCTCGCCATGGTGGCAGGTGTATTCGTCGCCCGTTGGACGGTGCCCACGGTGATAAAGGGGACGGGCTACGTCTATGTCGACCTGCGCGCGAAGGCGCACCTCATCGTCTGGGCGGTCCTCGCCGGAGCGATTTGGGCGGTGGCCAATACCCTGACCGTCTTCGCCATTCGCGACGTGGGCATCTCCATCGCCTTCCCGCTGTGGAACACCAACAGTCTGGTGGGACTCTTCTGGGGTTGGTTGTTGTTTCGAGAATTGCGGGGCGGGGGATGGCAGGGATGGGTGAAGGTGCTGGGCGGATCCATCGCCATCGTCGTGGGCGCGACGTTGCTCGGCTACGCCTCCGCGCACCAGAGTGCGGGCGAGCCGCAGCGGGCGACCACCGGAATCCTCGCGGCGCTGGGCGCCGGCGTCCTGTGGGGCACGATGTACATCCCCTACCGCAAAGCCTATTTAAGCGGCATGAATCCGCTTTCCTTCGTTACCGTCTTCACGGTGGGAGAGCTCCTGACCATGGGCACGCTGGCGGTGATCTTCCGCGGCGGCGTCGGGCCTTTGCTCGAGGAGCTGACGCTGGCGCGGCCCGCCCTCTTCTGGCTGTTCCTCGGCGGATTCTGCTGGGTGCTGGGCGATCTTTTCCAGCAGTACGCCGCCAAGTACATCGGCATCGGGCGAGGCATTCCGCTCTCCAACACCAATCAACTCTGGGGCCTGGCCTGGGGCGCGCTGGTCTTCGGCGAGCTCGCCGGACACACCGGCTCCACGCAGACCCTCATCATCGCCGGGTCGGTCATCATGATCGTGGGCGCGGTCGGCATCAGCACCGCTGTCGCTCCCGCCGCCGAGCGGGCTTCGTGGCGCGAAGCGATGGAGCGCGAGTGCGCGCGCTACGGCTTGAAGATCGAAGAGCTGGTGGCCAGCCAGGCGGGCGAGGACCCGCTGGCGCGCAAGGTCACGGCGCGCCGCTGGTGGGATGGATTGATCGTGGCGGGCGCGGTCGGCATCTTCATCTGGCTCGCTCTGGGCGCCGAGAGCCCACCGCTCGCCATGAACGCGCAGTGGACCGCGGCGATCATCCTCGCCACCCTGGCGCTGCTGTTCGCCGGCGGGTGGTTTTTGTGGAAGCGGACGCGCTTCTCGTGAGGCCAATTGGCGGTGGCAGCGAGCAGTCAGAACGGGGCATTCCAGAGTCCCAGGCGGAGTCTGAAGGCGGTCGAATCGTGGTTAAGTTACTGTATTTTCAATAAGATTCCGGCTTTTTCACGAATCTCGTTTGTTTTCTTAGACATTCCGGCTTCGTTCCCAACCTGTGGAAAACCGAGCCTTTGTTTTCAATGAGATTCCGGCTTCGTTCGGCAAAAAATCAAAGAATCCTATTTTTGCGCGCTCATTGCGCCGCCGCGCCAGGTTAACGCAGATCGGTTTCTGGGCTCGACGCGCCGAGGTGCCGCGCGGCCGCGTGCCCCCTCTGGCCTTCCGATCATGAATCCCTATCAGCTTGCTCACATATCTAGCCTATCATACTAAGAGTGTCTTGTCAAGCAGGAGATAGGCCCGCGCTTGGAATTGGGTCTATAGTATTGGCAGATGCTGGAGTAGAGGCTATGGTTCTCAAGGCGGTTGTTCACAGCGATCCTGAGGTCCTGGGGGGCACGCCCGTCTTTGTCGGCACCCGCGTTCCGGTGCAGTCACTCTTCGACTATCTCGAAGGTGGAGAAACGCTGGACGAATTTCTCCGCCAGTTTCCCTCGGTCAAGCGCGAACAGGCTTTAGCCGCTCTGGAAATAGCGCGCGACTCGGTCCTCAGCAGTGCGCATTCTACTTGACGAGAACCTGCCGGCCGACCTAACGGCGGATTTGGTGGGTCAGGAGGTCACTAATGTCGCGGAGGAGGAGGCGCCTGGATTGCAGAAGCCCGGAGGGTGCGACGGCGGGCCGAAAATGGTCTGGACGAAACCGGTGTAAGGCGGCCTGATATACCGAACTCGAATAGCTTTATCAGGGTCGAGAAGACAAGCATTTGTCATAGGACTAACCCCTTTGGGAGATGGAATATCCAGCTGGACAGCTACTCCATCCCGGCGCAGGCGTAACAACCCGGGAATCAGTTGAAGTCATACAGGTCTCCGGTCAATGGCGGGTCATGGCTAAAATCTGTGGCTCGCATAACTGTCTGGCGGGTAGGGGTTCAGTCCCAAGAGGACTTTGCGGGAGAGGACAACATCATGCGGCTGGGGTGCGCAGCATTTGTCATTATACTTAGCGGAACGATTAGCTGTTCTGCAGCTGACCAATCGAGGAAAGCCATGCAGCAAAGGATCCAGAGAGCAAAGGAGGGCGCCGTTAGGGTTTTGGTCGAAGGGCGTCCTGTTGGGACCGGGTTTGCTATTTCGACCAGCGTCATTGCCACGAACTTTCACGTGGTCCAGCAGATCGTACCCACGGCGGCCGGGCAGACTCAGATCTCGTACGCTTCGAACATCGAAGTTCAACTTCAAGATGGCCGCGTGCTGCCCGCAACCCCTCATCCTTCCGTCTTAGGCAACGGCCTGAAGGGGGCTGTCAGCCGGGATGTGGCGCTTTTGTCTGTTCCAGTCAAGGATCTTCGGCCCCTCATGCTGGGGCACTTCTCGGACGTGTCGGAGGGAGATGCCGTGTATGTGGCTGGATATCCGTTTGGCGTCGAACAGGTGATCTTCTCAAGGGGGATGCTATCGACGAAGTGGACTGCCCCCGGTTACCTCGGTCAAGGTGGACAACGCGACGTGGCGTGGCTCGACGTGACCATGAACAAAGGCAATTCCGGCGGGCCCGTCTTTCTTCTCGCGAATGATCCCTCGCATGATGTCGTGGTCGGCATCGCAAACTTCAATCTGAATCCCTTCGCCAAAGCGGCTGAGGAGTTCGCCAACGTCGCGGCAGCATTCCCCGGAACCGTCGTAATCATGGGCATAAACTTTAAGCAATTCTCCACTCTTATTGGCGCCGCCCTGGCATCTCAGACCCATGGAGTTGGAGGTTGCATCTCGATTGACTACGTACATGTTCCGAAATCATGAAGTCGCGAAACGAGACACTGGTACCGGCGGCCGCAAGTGAATCAGCGAGCGGCCGTGTGTCAATCAGCCCCGTTGAGCTGAAAAACCAATGAATGATTCTGTCGCGCTAAACGTTGATCTGCTGGGTAGCGCCGCGCACGGCTGGTCGCGCCCGCATGTTTTCACGTTTTAGGTCCCCTTGTTCGAAGGAAGGCTTCCAATTCATTTCGTAAGCTGTGCAGAAGTTGTTGGCAATCCGAAACCAACGAGCGCATCTTGTCCCATCGCAATTGAAACGAGTAAGCTTGGCGAAACACGTGGCGGAATTCCAGGTATTCGCGGAGCCTTTCCTTCAAACTTGGGGAGATGACGGGGCGCCGGAACCGGCTCCCACGACCCATCCTTTCAAGAAGGTCCCGGTGCCACATTTCGCCCCGAGGCATGTCCTTGTCCACTTCTACGGCGACACGCTTGAAAATGTTTTCGACCCCCGTATAGAAGGAGTGCAACATCGCGGCCAGGGCCGACAGTTCGATTTCCGTGGGTGCAGCTTCCTTTGATTCTTCCAGCAGAGGACGGTATGTGGCGAGGAGATGCTGAAGCTGTTCGATCTCAACCTCGATCTGCTTCCGGAGCCTATCCCACACGCCTCAGTTCCCCCTCGCTGCGGAGGTAGCGGGTGAAGGGGGTATCGTCATCCAGATCGACGAGATCCAGAGGCAGGCCCAGAGCATCGCTGGCGGCGGCCATGGCACGAAAGAAAACCCCCGGAGGCAGACCGGACACAGCCAAGTCCACGTCAGAGCATTCGTCTGTTACTCCCTTAGCGGCTGAGCCGAAAACGTAAACCTCCTCAGCCCCGGCAGCCCGGAGCGCAGCGACGGCCTTTTGAATTCGTAGGTCAATCTCGGGCGCCATGAGATCAGGTCCTCCCGCAAGCGGCTGATTCCCCTCCGAGCCAATATACCACCCAACTCTGCCGCCTCGATTGGGAAAGCATTGAAACCGAAAATCGGCCGCCAGCCGATCTTACAACCCCGGCTTGTCGGGATACGCCGGCAAATCCGGTGGGCGGGGCGGCAGCTTCTTGGGATTCTCCTTGATCGCCTTCATCACCAGCTCGATGGCTTTTTCGAGCTGCGGGTCCTGGCCCTTCATGACCAGATCGGGACGGTTATCGACGACGACATCGGGCTCGACGCCGCGGTTCTCGATCACCCACTGGCTGTCCAATCCATAAACCGAGAATTCCGGCAGCGCGACGTAGCCGCCGTCGATAAGCGGTGTATAGCCGCGGATGCCGCGCACGCCGCCCCAGGTCCGCACGCCGACCACCGGGCCGAGTTTGTACTGCTTGAAATAGTAAGTGAAGATGTCGCCATCCGAGGCCGCGTACTCGTTGGTGACGCACACCAGGTGGCCGTGGAAGACCTGGTCGGGGATGGTCACGCTCTCCCAGTTGCGCGTCGAGTCCATTCCCGCCAGAATCCGCCGCAGGCGCTCGAAGATGAGCTGGTCCACGAAACCCCCGCCGTTGTAACGGACGTCGATGACCAGGCCTTCCTTGCGGATCTGCGGGAAAAACTGCTTGACGAACTCGTTGAGGCCGGCTTCCGACATGTCGGGCAGGTAGATGTAGCCCACGCGCCCGCCGGTGGCCGCTTCCACCTTGCGGCGGTTGGTGGAGATCCAATCGAGCTCGCGCAAGGGGAACTCGGTGGAGATGGGTTTGACCACCACGTTGCGCGCGCCCTCCTCGCCCGGCTTGTCGTTCACGGTGAGCGTGACGTTTTCACCCGCGGTGTTGACGAAGAGCTCGTAGGGATTCTGAGGCACGCGCAGCGACCGCCCGTTCACCGCCAGCAGGTAATCGCCTTCTTTGACGGCGACGCCCGGTTCGGTGAGCGGGGA
>DATKYV010000082.1:0-2639 GCA_035528275.1 Terriglobia bacterium
CGAAGCCCGCAAGGCACTCCCTATGTCGGACGCCATTGCGGTACGCTTTCGAAACGTGTTTCGCGGCTTGTACGCCGCCATCGCGCTGATCGTTTTCGCGGGCGACCAGGCGACCAAGGTATTGGTCAAGGATTCTGTCCCCGAGCACACGGTCATTCCGATTATTCCGCACTTTCTGAACCTCACTCACACCAAGAACGCCGGAGTCGCCTTTGGACTGTTTTCCGACGCGCCGGCTCCCTGGAAAACGGCGGTCCTGATCGTCGTTTCGGTGGTCCTGCTCGTCGCCGTGGCAGGGATCGTTGTGAGGTCGCGCCACCTTCACTGGGAATCGGGTGTGGGTCTGGCGATGATCCTGGGGGGTGCGCTGAGCAACCTCCTGGACCGCATCCGTACGGGGCGAGTCGTGGACTTCGTGGACGTTTATTTCCGGTCCTATCACTGGCCGACGTTCAATCTGGCGGACAGTGCCATCGTGGTGGGCGCGATCTTTCTGATCCTCCAATTGATCTTTTTCGAATCGGATTCTCATGCCACAAGTTTCGGCTGAGACGCGGGAGTTTGTGGTGCCCGCTGAAGAATCGGGTGGCCGTCTCGATGTCTTCCTGGCGGGGGGCATGGCGGACTGGAGCCGCAGCCAAATCCAGCGCCTGATTCGCGCCGGCCTGGTCAGGGTGAATTCGCGGCCGGCTCGCAAGGCGGGCGAGACGGTGGAGGCGGGCGACGTCATCTCGGCCCGCCTCGAGCGGCAGGAAGTGCGAGCCGAGCCGGAAATTCTTCCCCTCGAGATCGTCTACGAGGACGACGACCTGCTGGTAGTGAACAAACGCGCCGGCATGGTGGTGCACGTCGGCGCGGGCGTGAAATCCGGGACGCTCGTCAACGCCCTGCTTCACCATATCGGCAGACTTTCGACAGCGGGAGGCGAGCTTCGCCCGGGCATCGTCCACCGGCTTGACCGCATGACCTCCGGACTGATGATCGTCGCCAAGAACAATTTCACGCACCAACGGCTGGCGGCGCAGTTCAAGGAGCGGGCAATCAAGAAGACATACACCGCGCTCGTTCACGGCCGCGTGGCGAGCGAGCGTGGAGAAATTCGAAGGCCCGTCGGGCGCGATCCTCGCCGGCGCGTGCGTATGAAGGCGGGGGGCATTCGGCCACGGGAAGCAGTCACAGGGTTTCACGTGCTGCGGCGATTTCCGCACTTCACCCTGCTCGAGGTCAAACCCCAAACGGGACGCACCCACCAGATTCGCGTTCACCTCTCGGCGGCCGGTAATCCCGTCGTCGGCGACACACTCTACGGCGCGCCCGGCGCGCTGAGAATCGGGGGCAGGGAAGTGAACACACTGCCGCGTAATTTCCTCCACGCCTCCGTGATCGAATTCCAGCACCCGCGTAGGGGAGTGACCTTGCGTCTGAAAAGCCCATTGCCCACCGAGCTGGAAGATTTTCTAAACGCTCTCGCCCTCTGAGCGCAGCACGCCAGGGCGGCGCAGTGATTGACTTTTCTCTGACGCGGCTTATCCTTTGAACCTATGGTATCCATTCAGGACTTTTCCGAGCGCCTCGCCGCAATTTCGGAAGACAAATTCACGCACCAAGGCGTGCTCGAATTCCTTCGCGGCAACAGGGTGGATGTGGCGACGCTCGAGCCCTGCCTTTGTTTCTCTCACGAGCACTACACGCGGAATCTGATTCACCGAACACCGCTCTTCGAGCTGATCGCCATTTGCTGGGAAAGCGGCCAGAAGAGCCCCGTTCACAACCATCGCGACCAGAGGTGCTGGATGGCCGTGGCCTTCGGCAAGGTGATGGTTCACAACTTCAAGCTGGTGCGGAAAGACCCTGCAACGGGGTTTTGTGAGTTGAAATCGAGCACGCAGTTCTTGATTGAGCCGGACAGTCCGCAGGAAGTTGATCCCGAGGAGCCCATCCACTAGGTTCCGAATCTGCCTTCATTTGCCTCGCGCGCGGTCACGCTGCATGTCTATTCGCGGCCTTTTGATACCTGCGAGGTATACGATCTGAAAGCCCGCCGTTATCGGGACGTTCCCCTGACGAACACCAGCGAATACGGGGTCTTGAGAAGCGAGGCTAAGGTCGAAAAGGTCAGCCTCTGAGGCGACGGGTCCCTCCTCCCCGGGAGATCTCGGGCTTCACGAAGTCCCGCCTATGCAACGAGATACCCGAAAGATTGAAAACGCTTTCATTTCGGCCTCGCCCGTAGTTTAATAAGCCCCTCGGAGGACCCTCGAATCCAGGCCAGCGGCTCTGGCCACAGGCTCTGAGTCTTATTGTTTCCTCGCGAGGTCTTCTGCACGGCCAAAATTGTTGCGCAACGACAAGCAGAGGAGGCACCCTATGAAACTTATTCGTACTTCGGCAATCATCCTGGTGGGTCTGATTACGGCGCTGCCTTTGATGGCGGGGGAGACCGATCTCTTGCGACTCTTGCGGCCGAGTGACCTCGCAAAATTCAGAACCGAAGAGGCCCGGGTGTTCCGCGACGGCGCCACCGGCGCCCTGACGATCACGTTTAATTACACTCAAGGGGAACCCGAGGTGAGGATTCCGATTCGTGAACTGGGCTGGCCCACGGACTGGTCGGCGTACCAGGGCGTTCAGTACACGTT
>DATKYV010000083.1:0-26893 GCA_035528275.1 Terriglobia bacterium
ATCCCCCCAGACGGGATTTCCACATTCCCACCGCGCCGACGACGGCGGGTCCAGAGGCTCGATGATGCAGAGCAAACAAAAAGCAAAACCGGACAGATCATGTGCTATAAAAACCGGACATTTTCATGTGCTAACGACAGGGATGAAATCACGCCGGGTTTTTTGACCCCGGAGTCTCGTGTCACGTATCGCTTGTTTCCCTAAGACGAATCGCGGAATAATGGGACGCACTTCGATGATCCAGCTCCATCCCCAACAACGCAACGCAGTGGAACATGGCGAGGGTCCGCTACTGGTGATTGCCGGCCCGGGGAGCGGCAAGACGCGCGTCATCACCGAGCGCGTCGTTCATCTCCTCGCCAGGGGAGACGGGAGCGGGCTGGGCCCCGAGAACATCCTTGCCCTGACGTTTACGGACAAGGCGGCAAGCGAGATGAAGCGTCGCGTCAGCGAGGCCCTGCCCGGGCTCCCGTCTTCACCTCATATCTCCACTTTCCACGCTTTCTGCTATCAGCTCTTGCGCGAGAGGCATTTCGAACGAATTCTGCTCGATAAGGTTGACGTCTGGATCTTTCTGCGGCGGCGAATGATGGAACTCGGCCTGGAGTTCTACCAGAAGCTCGCGGAGCCCGGCGCGTTCCTCCACGCCCTCAATGACTTCTTCTCACGCTGCCAGGACGAATTGATCGAGCCGGAGGACTTTGAGGCATTTGTTGCCGGGGCCGAAAAGGAATTCCTCGCGCAGGCGACGGGACTCGATCCTGCGGAGCGAAAACTCCGGGAGGAGGAGATCCAGAAGCTCAAAGAACTGGCTCGTGTCTTTCGCCGCAGCCGGCAATTGATCGAAGAGGCCGGATGCTCGAGCCTCGGCAGCCTGATCAGCGAAACCGTGCGGTTGTGGGATAGCAAGCCGGAGGTCCTGGAGCGCACTCGCGCCCGGTTTCGTTTTGTGCTTGTGGACGAATTCCAGGACACCAACTACGGCCAGGTCGAGCTGCTGCGACGGCTCGTCGCCCCGCACGCGAACATCACCGCGGTCGGTGACGATGACCAGGCCATCTACCGTTTTCGCGGTGCCTCGCACGGCGCCTTCGAGATGTTCGACCGGGCCTTCCCGGGGCACAAGACCGTGTACCTCGGCCTCAACTATCGCTCGACGAAAAAAATTCTCCGTGCCGCGGACGCAGTCATCGCCAGGAATACGCGGTATGAAAAAAAGAAAGCCCTCGAGACCAAAAACCCCGAGGGCGACCGCGTCTTCCTGCTCGATTCCCCCGACTACGTCAGCGAAGCCGCGTGGGTAGCGGAAGAGGTTGAACGGTTGGCGGCGCGCGGCACGCCGCTTGCAGATATTGCGGTGCTTTATCGCGCCCATACCTACCGGGACCTCCTGGTCAACGAATTCCGGCGGCGCCGAGTTCCTTTCTCCATCCGGGGACTCTCCGTGCTTTCCACCGCCATTCTGCGCGACCTGGTCGCGTATCTAAACCTCGTCCATTCGCCCCACCACAACATCAGCCTGACGCGCGTGCTGCTGGCGTCGCGCTGGCGGTTTCCCGAGGAGCTGTCGATGGAGGTGCGCCGGCAGGCCTCCAAAGCGCGACGTTCCCTCTGGGACGCGCTGCAAGCGATGGAGCGGTCGCTCTTCAAGCACGAAATCGAAAGCACGGGCTGGGGTGAATTGAAAAGCCTCTTGAGCGGGCTCGCCAAGTCCGCGCACCGGCTGCCGATGACCGAGCTCCTCGACGAGCTGGTTGAGAAACTCGGGCTTCGTTTCCTGCCTTCCGAGGCCGATGGGACTTACGTGAGCGCCTTCCGCCAGTTTCTGGGTACGTGGGAGGAAAAGAGCGAGACGCGAAGGCTGCGCGAGTTTATGGAATACTTCCAGTACTTTCTCGATGCGGGAGGTAAGATCGAAGTCCCGGAACCGGCGGAGCCGTCAAACGCCGTGCAGATGATGACCGTGCACGCCGCCAAAGGGCTGGAATTTCCCGTGGTGTTCATTCTCAGTGTTGCGCCGCGGCGCTTTCCGCACAGCGAACAGAAGCCGTTGATCCAATTCCCCGACGAATTGCGCAAGGGGCCGCTGCCCCCTTCCGACATTCACCTGCAGGAAGAGCGTCGCCTGTTCTACGTGGCGATGACGCGTGCCGAGTGCAACCTTTACGTGTCGAGCGTCACCAAGCCGGGCAAAAAGCCGTCGACATTTGTCGACGATTTGCTTTCCAACCCCGCCATCGCCGCGCGCGATATCGAGAGTATTCAGGTTCCGGCGGTCTGCGGCGACGAAGGCGCCTCGCCGGTTCCCATGCGCCTGGCGCTTTCTGAGCCGCGCGTACGCGGCGAGGCGCAGCCGGGGCTGTTTAGCGAGCCCGGGGCGGGTTCGGTCTATCTCAACCTCGTGGAGTGGGCGAGCCGCCCGCCGGAAATCTCGCCGGACGGGAAATTGCTCCTCAGCGCCACAGCGATCGAGTCGTATCGCGACTGTCCGCTGAAATTCAAATTCAGTCACTATCTCAAGATTCCCACCGGACCGCAGCCGGCGCTCACCTTCGGCAACATCATGCACCAAGCGGTGCGCTACTTCGTGGAGCAGCGCAAGAAGACGAAATCGCCGCCCGAGTCCGAAGCGGTCGCGCAGTTTTTCCTGGGCGCCTGGAAGGACGCGGGGTTTGAGGATGAGTATCAGGAGCAGGCTTACAAAAAGGCCGGGCTCGAGCAACTGCGCGCGTTTGTCGAGCGGCAGAAAGAGTCAGGTGTTCCTCCGGAGAAAATCCGCACGGAGGAATTCTTCCGCCTCGATCTCGGCGGGGTGGTACTCGAGGGGCGCATCGACCAGATCCAGCCGCTCGGCGCGGGCGACGGCCAGGCGGTGGAGTTGATCGATTACAAGACCGGACGGCCACGCTCGCAGAAAGACGCCGACAAGAGCCTGCAGCTTTCCATCTATGCGCTGGCGGCGCGCGACCAATTGAAGGTGAAGCCCGTCCGGCTGACGTTCTACAACCTCACCAACAACCAGCCGGTCTCCACGGCGCGCACCGCCGGAGATCTGGACAAGGCCCTGAAGGAAATCCGGGAAGTGGCGGAGGAAATCCGGCGGCTGGTATTCCACCCCACACCGGGCTTCACGTGCCGGTTCTGCGACTTTGTGCCGGTGTGCCCTGCACACGAGGAGATTTACTGACCGGCGGGCAGCCCGGTCCTGGTACCACAAGGGAAGCGAGGAGTGGCATCATGAGTGAGATGGTGTTCGCCGCGATTGGCCTGATCCTGGGTGGTGTTGTCGGCTGGCTGTGGGCGAGCTCGCGCGCCAGCGCGGATCGGATAGAGGCGGAAGGAAGAATCCGGGGAGCCGAAAGTACCGTGCAGGAGCTCCGCGCCCAAGTCGAATCACTGCGCCGGGAACAGACAGAGACGCTGGCCAAATTCAAGGCAGAAGGCGAGCTCAGGGCTGCGGCGGAAGCGAGGCTCAAGGAGGGGCAAGCCAGTCTGGAGCAACAGAGGGAACAGATTGCCCAAGCAGAGCAGAACCTGAAGGACGCGTTCAATTCCCTCGCGGGCGAAGCGCTCAAAAGCAACAACCAAGCCTTCATCGCTCTCGCCAAGAGCACCTTTGATGCGATCCAGGCGCAAGCCCAGGGAGACCTCAACACGCGCCACAAGGCGATTGAAGGATTGGTGAGTCCACTGCGGGAGGCGCTGGAGCGGTACGAAAAGCAGGTCATCGACATGGAGAAGTCGCGGCAGTCAGCCTACGGCGCGCTCGGTGAGCAGGTCAAGAGCCTCGCGGCCACCAGCGAGCAGCTGCGCAAGGAAACCGGCAGTCTCGCCACGGCGCTCAGCACGCCGTTCAAAGTCCGAGGGCGCTGGGGTGAGCTGACGCTGCGTCGCGTGGCCGAACTGGCGGGCATGTCTGAACATTGCGATTTTTCCGAGCAGGAGACTCAAACGACCGAAGAGGGCCGGTTCCGCGCCGATATGATTGTCAACCTGCCCGGCGGACGCCGAATCGTGGTGGACGCCAAGGTGCCGCTGCAAGCGTTCCTCGATGCCGTTTCGGCTGCCAGCGAGGAAGACCGCAACACGCAATACCTGCGTCACGCGCAGCTCGTAAGGGACCATATGAACCGCTTGAGCCAGCGCGCATACTGGCAGCAGTTCGAACCGTCACCCGAGTTCGTCGTGCTCTTCCTTCCAGGCGAATCATTCTTCGCGGCGGCGCTCGAGCAGGATCGAACGCTGATCGAGGATGGAATGGAAAAGCGCGTAGTTCTGGCGACACCGACCACGCTGATCGCGCTGCTGCGCGCGGTCGCCTACGGCTGGCGACAAGAGCAAATCGCCAGAAACGCGCAAGCCATCAGTGAATTGGGCAAGCAGCTTTACGACCGCATACGGACCTTCGTGATCCATTTGGAAACGGTGGGATCTTCGCTTGAAAAAGCCGTGGACAGTTACAACAAAGCAGTGGGATCACTGGAGTCCCGTGTTTTGCCGTCGGCGCGGAAGTTCAAAGAGCTCGGCGCTGCGACCGGTGAGGAGATCATCGAGATCGAGTCGGTCGATGAGGCACCCCGGGCATTAACCGCTCCGGAGAAAGATGCAAGCCCATGACGGCCATGTGGGGCGGGCGATTTCCATTTGCTGTTGCGGTTGCTGGATGCTTCAGGGGAGGAATTGCAAGTGTGCAGAAAACTTCGGGGATGCATTGCTGCATCCCCGAACGTTCCGTTCAAACTCTGGAGAAGAGGCTTATCTCTTCTTCTTCTTGGCTTTCTTCTTTGCTGCCATTCTATTCTCCTCTCGAAATTTCGAAATTTCGCGCCAGCAATGCTGGCGGAGCGCGTATTCAGTCACCATGTATAGTGATTGCGCGCATTCTTGTCAAGAGGAAAGTGAGTTTCAGAGCATCTTTAGAAAGGCGGCGCTCATTTCGGGAAGAAGGGGAATTCACGGTGGAACGCGAGTGGTGCCCCCCGCATCAGCGAAGAAAGAGCGCGGCCTCTTCGGCCGAACGTTTCCAGCGGGGCAATCGTCCTCGCGGATGGCATGATTCCGCGGCGCGTGCCGGTCTGCGCTTCCATCCTTCCTGCACGCGAGACTCGCCGATTGCATCCAACTAATGTGGGCCAGGTTGGGGTGGCTTGATGAAATTACGTGATTCTCATCTATTTGCGAAGATCGCCGTCGCGATTTCGGCGGCGGCCCTTGGCGCGCTGTTTCTGTGCGCGGACGAGCCTGCCGGCGTCGCGGGTCAGCAAGCTCCTTCGAATGCGGGCGCCGTCCAAACGCTCAAGGTCACCACGGAGGTCGTCAACGTTTATGCCATCGTGCGGGAGAAGAAGGGACGGCTGATCCCCGACCTCAAGCAGGAGGATTTCCAACTCTTCGAGGATGGCGGCCAGCAGACAATTGGCTATTTCTCACGCGAGACGGATACGCCGCTCACCATGGGCATCGTGGTCGACACCAGTCCGAGCCAAGTGCGCGTCCTGGGGGTCGAGCAGGAGGAAGCCAAGCGTTTCCTGCGCCAAGTGATGCGTCCGAAAAAGGATTTGGTCTGTGTAATTCACTTCGACCTGGAGGTCGAGCTCATTCAGGACTTCAGCGATAACCTGAGCTACCTGGCGCGCGCCATCGATGGCACGGTCATTCGCGGGGGCGCCAGCGGGCCGTTGCCGTCGCCTGTTCCCACGTCTTCGGTGGGCGGCACGCACCTCTACGACGCCGTCTACCTGGCGGCGACGGAGATGATGAAGGGCCAGGTGGGAAGGAAAGTCCTCATCCTTCTCAGCGACGGCGTGGACCAGGGAAGCACCATCGAGCGCGACCGGGCGATTGAAGCGGCACAGAAGGCCGACCTCATCATCTACTCGGTCGACGTCAGCGATCCTTCCTTCTACTGGCGTCGGGGCGGAGGTTTTGTAGGCACGTCGTCTCTGAAAAAGTTTTCCGAACAGACCGGCGGGCGGGTGATCCACGTGGATCGCCCCGAGAAAACCGCCGCCGCGTTCCAGGAGCTCGCCGACGAGCTGCGCACTCAATATCTGCTGGGATACTCGCCTGCGAATACCCGCCGCGACGGCTCGTTCCGCGAAATCCGTGTCAAGGTGCGGGGCGGCGACTACAAGATCCAAGCGCGCAACGGCTACTACGCACCCGCAGAGTAAGGTGTGCGCGTGGCGCGGACACTTCGACTACTGCCCTTCCTCATACTCCACGCGAAACAGCGAATGTGTTACTGGGATGGAGCGAAGTAGCCCGCCTTGGCGCGGACGCGGATGTTCTTCTCCAGAGCATCAATGGTGATATGCCGGAAGGTCCCATCATGGGCCGTATTGCTGGAGACGTAGGCCAAGCTGTACTGGCTGCGCAGCTCGCGCGCGATTTCCTGGAAATTCCCCGCCAGGTCTCTGACGGAAAACGGGAAGAAGGCTCGCCCGCCGGTTTCCTCCGCCAATCGTTTTAGGACCTTGTCGCCGCGCCCCGGGGCTCCCGTCCGATTGGTGCTGATGGCATAAATCGTGACCTCAGCCCGCTGCGCCATGCCCAGCGCTTCCTCGCGCGTATGGATGCTCTGGTTGTCCAGCCCGTCTCCGGTGACGACCATCACCCGGCGCAGGTAAGGCTCGGGGGGCGGAAAGAAGAGCATCTTTTCCTTGCAGGCGATATAGATGGCGTCGTAAAAACCCGTGCCCCCGCCCGCCTGGAGACTCCGGATCGCTTTGGCGAGCTTCTCCATGTCCTCCGTGTAATCCTGGATCACCTGCGCCTCGACGTCGAATCCCAGGACGTAAGCGAGATCCTTGCCGGGCCGCAGCGTGGTGGTCAGGAAGTCGATGGCCGACTCCTGTTCGAAGCGCAAGCGGTCGCGCACGCTGTTGCTGGTATCGATGAGGATACCGATGCGCAGCGGAAGATTCGACTCACGGCTGAAAAAGCGGACGTTCTGCGATTTCTCGTCCTCGAAGACGCGGAAGTCGTCCTTGGTGAGATCGAGCGCCAGGCGGTTCTTCTTGTCGGTGGCGGTGAACAGGATGTTGACCAGGTCGACGCGCACGGCAATGCGTTCGGGGGTGGTGGTGACGTCGTTGCCCGACTGCGAAGGTCGGTTGGCGGAGTCCTGGGCCGCAGCGGGTCCTGCGGCGAGCAGGAGGAGTATCAGGGCGCTGAGAAGCTTCTTCATTCCCACCTTTCCTCTCCCTCAGAAAAGTATAGAGGGGCATTGGGGAGGCGTCAAGGAAGGGTACGACATTTTTCCTGTGTGGTCCGCGAAGTCAGCGCTCGGCCGGAGTGGGACGTGGGGCAAACGTTGCGGGCGCGTCCTTCCTCCGGGCCAGAAGTTTCTGGATGCGGACCGGGGCGATCTCGCGAACCGCCACTCCCCCATCCTCAAACTTGAAATCGGCGCAGGAAACCGCTTCCAGCCCCAGGTTGACCAGCCCCTCGATGTCGAGTCTCAACTCGGCGCGCTCGAGTTCCGCCGGGCGCGCAAAGATGGCGGGCGAACGCGGCATGAAGCGCGGACAACAGTCCTCGAATGGTTCGCAGGAAATCTTGTAGGTGCCGATGCGCTGCGCCAGGCGCGTGATCTCGCCTTTGTCGTCACCGGCGAGGGGACGATAGACGGGAAGGTCCAGGCCGCGGTCGATGGCCACCAGGTTGTGCAGCGTCTGCGAGGCAACTTGCGCGACGCTGTCGCCCGTCACCAGTCCGAGCGATCGCTCGGCGCGCGCGATCTCACGCGCGATGCGCGCCATCATCCGCCGGTAGAGCAGGACGCGAAAACTCTGGTCGGCTCCCGCGACGATCTGGCGCTGGATGGCGTCGAAGGGCACCCGATAAAGCCGCGAGGTGAACTGGTAGGGGGTGAGCACGCGAACGATTTCCTCGGCGACAGGTTTTGAAGAACCGCGCGATGCGGATGGCGGTCCGAAAAAATGGACGAAAGTGACGTGCGCGCCCCGCCGCATCATCTTGTAAGCGGCGACGGCGGAGTCAAACCCGCCGGAGAGCAAGGCGACCAGGCGGCCGCCCGTGACCGCCGGCAGGCCTCCGGCTCCTTCCACCCGCTCCGTGTACACCAGCGCCTTCTCGGGAACTATTTCGACCCAACAGGTGACTTCGGGGGCGTTGAGCTTCACCCGCACGTCGCTTCCCTGGGCGCACAGGTGGTCGAGAATCACGCGGCCGAGCGCGCGCTCCAGTTCCATGGAGTTCATTCCGAAATTCCGGTCGGCAATCTTGGCGCGCACGGCGAAGGTGCGGGGATTCTTCTCGGCCATCATCGCGCAAGCCGTGGCGCCCAGTTGGTCCACGTCCCAGGGAGTTTCGCGCGCCGTGGCGATGTAAGCCAAGCCGAAAACCCGTCGCAGACGTTCGAGAATGAGCGGAATCGCCTCGTCCTCGCGCGGGACCAGCAGCAGCCTCTCGCTGATGAACTGCGGCGCGGAGACGGGCAGGTCTGCCACGCTGCGCTTGATGGCGGCAATCAACCGGCTCAGGAAATAGTTCTTGTTCCCGCCCTTGAGCCAGATTTCGTGATAGTGAAGGATCAGAATCCGCTTCATGTGTCACGCTTCGTTGCGGGGGCGCTCAATGATCGGCGCAGTTCGCTGGTGCTGAGCGAATCCAGAATATCGGTTTTCGTGCGCTGTAGCAAGAACGCGACGTAATGGGCCGCGCAATTCTGAATCGAAGAAGCCCGGTGCCTTTACATACGCTTCAGCTTCTTCCAGTCCTTGAGGAATTCGCGGGCGGCGTTGTGGCCGGGGGCGGCCATGACGCCGCCGCCCGGGTGCGTCCCGGAACCGCAGAGATACAGGCCGCGAATCGGCGTGCGGTACTTTGCCCAGCCGGGGACGGGCCGCAGAAAGAAGAGCTGGTCTGTGCTCATCTCGCCATGGAAGATGTTGCCGCCCGTCATGCCGTACTGCTCTTCGAGGTCCAGGGGTGTCACGATGTGGCGGTGGAGCACCAGATTCTTGAAGCCGGGCGCGTATTCCTCGATCATCTCCATCACGCGGTCGGCGTAGCTTTCCTTCAGGGCGTGCCAGCTCGGCGCCACATGCGGTGAAAGCGAATAAGGCGTGTACTGGAGGAAGACGTTCATCAGGTGCTTGCCGGGCGGGGCGAGCGAGGAATCGTAGGTGGTGGGAATGGTGATTTCGAGCATCGGCCGCTCGCTCGGCCGGCCGTACTTCGAGTCGTCGTAGGCGCGCTCGATGTATTCGAGCGTTGGGCAGAGGTGGATGGTGGTCTTGTGATGCGGTGCAAGTGATGTCCCTGGAAGGCATTTGAAATCTGGCAGACCGTCGAGCGCCAGATTGATCTTCATCGAGCAGCCTTCCATCTTGATGGCCTTGACTGCGGCGGCAAACTCACCCTCGAGATACTCCTCTCCCACCAATCTCAGGAAAGTCCTTTTCGGATCGGCGTTCGAAATCACGGCGCGGGCCGGAATTTCCTCGCCGCTCACCAGGGCGATGCCGGAGGCCCTGCCATTCTTAACAAGGATTCGTTCGACGGCGGCGCTCGTCCGAATCTCCGCGCCGCGGCTGCGCGCCGAGTTGGCGAGCGCCTGCGTCACGCCCCCCATCCCGCCGCGCACGAATCCCCACAATCCTCGCTTGCTGCCCACGCCGCCCATCGTGTGGTGGAAAAGCACGTAGGAGGTGCCGGGCGTATAGGGCCCGCCGTTGGTGCCGATGACGCCGTCGGTGGCGATGGCTACCTTCAGTTCCTCGGACTCGAACCAGGGGTCGAGAAAATCCTTCACACTTTGCGAGAGGATGCGCAGGTGCCCTACCAATTCCTCGGCGGACATCTTCATCAGGCGGCGGCCGAGACTCGCCAGCTTCTGCCAGTCGTTGAAGCCGCGCCCGGCGACGTCGGGAGGCGTTTCGAGCAGCAGCGGCTCGACAAATCGCACCAGCCGGTCCAGATAGTCTTCATACTGAGGATAAGCTTCCGCGTCGCGCGCGGAGAATTTGCGGATCTCCTCGCAGGTCCTGACTGTGTCCGACCACAGGATGAGATATCGGCCGTCGGGAAACGGGCTGAAAAAAGCCGGGTCCTTGGGAAAAACCTGGTAGCCGAACTTCTCGAGCTCAAGATCTCTGATAACCTTCTCTTGGAGGAGGCTGCAGAGGTAAGAAGTGGTCGAGACCTTGTAGCCGGGGAAAACCTCCTCGGTAACGCACGTCCCGCCCACCACAGGACGGCTTTCCAGCACCAGCGTCTTCAATCCCGCGCGCGCGAGATATCCGGCGGTCGCCAGGCCGTTGTGGCCGGCGCCCACGATAATGGCATCATAGACTTGTGGCATAAGATTCCTGGCCTTGAGATGAGATTCTTCCCGCGCCAAATTCCTGCCGCCGTCGGAGGAGTGGAACGAATGACGCGGGCCGCACAGAGCCTTGGGATATAATGCGGCGGCAAGCTTAGCCGAGGGGGGCGGGCGCAATCAAGCCGGGTTACGGCGCGTGGAAAAGACAGGGAGACGAATACATCCGATGGCGACAGCACTGCTAGGCGCGTGGATTGGCATCACGGCGTCAATGTGGTTTGCTGCCACTGGGAGCTTCTCCACGGTCAGACGCGTCCTGGAGGGTCCCGACCCTCGATTGAGCGAAGTCACGCGGCCCCTCGGGCCTGACCAGACGCGCGTCGTTCTGCGCCACCTCGCTTCGGAAATCAACCGCACGTACTTTCGCGCCTACGGTTGGGCGCAGGTGGCGTTGGCCGCGAGCCTGCTTTTCCTTCTCTTGCGGCAGACCCCGCGTGACCGCGTGGCGCTGGCGATGGTCGGTGCGATGCTCGCACTGGTGCTGGCGCTGGCGTTCTACGTCACTCCAGAAATTGTTTCCATCGGACGGGCGCTGGACTTCGTGCCGCGGGATCCACCGCCGCCCGAAATGGGGCGCTTTCGCATCCTGCATGGAGCTTACACCGGTCTCGACGGAGTGAAGCTCCTGGCGGGAGTTGGACTCCTGGCGCGGTGGATGGTGGATCGGTAATCGGCAGGTTGGCTGTCGGCTGGGATGATTCTGTGAGATAATCGCCGGCAAGCTGACACGTCGCGAGAATCGCTCGGGAAACTCAGGCATAAAGGGGGCAGCGATGAAAAACTTCTGGCGATTATTCATCTGTCTTGTCCTGCTGGCGGAGGTGGCCGCGGCGCAATCGCTCGGCGACCTGGCGCGGAAAGAACGTGAGCGTAAGGCCAAGCAGGAAACGTCGAGTGTCCAGGTCACCACCGATCACATCAAGAAAGGCCAACTGGATCTCAGCCCCCCTCTCGACCCGGCGCGCAAGGGAGACCTGGATTACCTGCTGGATCAACTCGCCCATCCCCGTACGACGCCGGACCTTCTCGCGGCTTTCATCCCCCACAAAGACGCCGCGATGCCCCAGCTGATTTCGATGCTGGGCAGCACGGACCCGCTCCGGCGTGTGGCTCCGGCGGAGGTGCTGACGGTCTTGGGGAATTCGGAAGGGTTGGCGGCCATGGGCCGAATGCTCGTGGAGTCCACGGAAGCGGCGACGATGGAAGAGAAGTCGGAAGACGATGCGCAAAACACCGATGAAGCGTTCCGGCACCGCATGGAGTCGGCGCGCGAAGCCGACTATGCCTTGCGCGCCACCACCCAGGGGGTTTGGCGTTTCACCGAAGGCAAGGACCTCGCCCCCGAGCAGGTTGTCGAGCGCATCCGCAAGGGCCCTCCCATCGAAGTCGTGGGCGGCGTGGACAACGGGCAGAGAATCTTCAACCGCGCTTTCCACGACAGCGACGAGAACCTGCGGCGCGCGGCGCTCGCCCTCATCCACGTGGCCTCGAGCGGCAATGATTACGGATATCGGGCGGATCTCCCCGCGGATCAGAACGAAACGGCCATCCAGCAGATCACAACCTTTCTGACCACCGAAAGAGGGAGAGTGATGGCTCGGATTGGCGCCCCAAAAGGAAAGAAGTAGCGGCGAGGCCGGGCTTCTCGATTCCCCAGGAGTTCATGGGTAACGAGGGTATCGAATCGCCTGGCCGCGTGGATTTCGTTGGAACTCTGCTCCTCCCCGCAGCCTAGTGCCGTTCCAATCCGTCAGCTGACGGACGGCTACTTGGCTTGAGCCACGCGGTCAAGTCGAGACTGTAGCAGGGCGGCTTAAAGCATAGCCTCAATAAGTTGGAACGGCACTAGTTCCCCGGGTCCATTCTCTGGGAAACCACTGTATACGGTATCCAGACCTGCATGGCGTCCATCTCGCGGTTTGCCCACGCGTAATAAGGGATAAAGGTCAACTCAACTTCCCGCCCTTTCGGATGGCGAGCATCCTCGAGATGCTGGTAGAGCGGCCCGTCGGAAAGCGGCTTCAGTGTGGCGATTCCCTTGTGCCGCAGCACCACGATGCCTCCCAGCATGTTCGGGCGAAACTCTGAGGCGAAACCCTTGCCGGGCTCGGCGTCCACGGGCAGCGTGACGTCGAAGATCGACTCCGCGCCCGGCTGGTCCAACTGTTCGAGGCAATAAACCAGCGGCCCCCTTTGCACGGCCACGCGGCCCATGTTTTCCCGCACCCGAGGGTTTGAGGCAATGAGCTGCGGCGTCATGTCGAGCGCCAGACGGACCGTGTCTCCAGGTTTCCACAGCCGCCGTATCTCGAAGTACTTGCCCGGCTTGACTTCCCGCTGTGCCGGGTCGCCATTCACGTTCAACTGCGCCGACCTCGCCCAGCCGGGGATTCTGACGAAGACGCTGAACTTGGCGGGAACGGCGGGTTGCACTTTCAGCGTGACCTCGCCGCTCCAGGGGTAATCGGTCTGCTGGCTGAGCTTCAGAGCGGTTCCGTCTTCGAGGTGCCAATCGAGCGTCGAGCTTTGGAACAGGTGGACGTACACACCGTCCTTGCTTGTCGAATAGAGGTAACCGGGAAGCGAGGCGAACGTGCGCTCCAGATTCGGCGGGCAGCAGGTGGTGTCGTACCACGGGTTCCGAATCTTCTCTCCGGGGGATTCCAGCGGATTACGGTAACAATAAAGCGTCCCGGAGAGCGACATGCCGGAATTGATGCCGTTGTAGAGCGCCCGCTCGATGACGTCGGTGAAGCGTGCCTCTCCTTTGAGCGCCAGCATCCTCCAGTTCCACATCATACCGGCGATGGCCGCGCAGCTTTCGGTGTAAGCCTGGGCGTTGGGCAGCTCGTAGGGCTCGCCGAAGGCTTCGCCTTCCGAGCGCGAGCCGACGCCTCCGGTGATGTAGAGCTTATGATCCGTCATGTCGCGCCAGAGGATTTCGAGAGTGCGGAGATAGTCCGGGTCTCCGGTCTCCAGGGCGTAGTCCGTCGCGCCGCTGGCCGCATACATGGCGCGCACGGAGTGGCCTTCGAGCTGGGTGCGCGAGGTAAACGGAATGCCGCTGAACATGTAAACGACCTGCTGGTCGGTGAGTTTGAGCCGCTGGCGCTCGACCCCGCTCAGCAGGTAGCCGGCGAAGTCCAGGTAGCGCCGATCGCCCGTTGTGCGGTAGAGCTCCACCAAGCCCATTTCCAGTTCCGGGTGGCCGGTGAGCGCGGGACGCTTGTCGGGTCCGAAGTTTTCCACCAGGTAGTTGACGAACTTGATTCCGCCGTCGAGAAGTCGGCGGTTGTCGGTGGCCCGGTAGTAGGCGATGCCCGCCTGAAGCAAGTGTCCCAGGCAGTACAGTTCGTGACCGCTGGACTGTTCCATAAAGCGCTTGTCTTTCCGCTCGTCCACATAATAAGTGTTCAGATAGCCGCTCGGCTCCTGCGCCGCCAGGATCTCGTCCGTCAGATCGTCGATGGCGGCGCGAAGCGCCGGGTCGTCCTGGGTTTGCAGAGCGAACGCCGCCGCTTCGATCCACTTGTAGATGTCCGAATCGGTGTAGCGAGGGCCGCGGCGCTCGGCTTGCTTGCGGCCCGAGAGCCGCTGGAAGTTGTCGACGATGCCGTGGTCTTTGAGCTCCTGGAGCATGGCCGGAATGCTCCGCTCGACGTTGGTTCGCATTCGCGCCGACCAGAAGCCTGCTCCCATTTTCACCGCGCGGACGGGGACGGAGTGCAACTTTGCGTAGGGGCTGGCGCTGGTGTTGATGACGCCCTGCGATTTCCAATCGGGCCCGCGCGTTTCGGCCTGCGCACCGATGGAAACAATCAAGAGGCAGGCGGCGAGCGCGGCGATGCGCGGCGGGGATTGAAATTTGAATGAATTCATGGTCAGACCTCGGATCGACAAGGGTGACGGAGACAAGACGCTTCGCGCGTCAGCGTAGCAGAGGGGCGACGGCGCTTTCAAACTCTTCGTACTTGGTCGCTCCCTGCCAGCTCGATACGAGCTGGCCCTGCGGGTCGTAGAGAAAGGTCGCCGGGATGCCTCCGCCCCAGCGCGGGTTGATCGTATCGATCAGCGCGGAGAAGTCGCGAAAGTTGTGCCGGTAACTGCCGAACTGAGCTCCCTGCGACTTCAGGAATTCTTCGATGGCGGGCACGGACTCGGGCTCATCCATGGAAATGGCCACCACCGAAAGGCCGCGGCCGCGGTGAGTCCGGTGGAGCTTGACGATGGCCGCGAACTCCTCGCGGCAAGGCTCGCACCACGTCGCCCAGAAGTTTACCAGGAGGGCTCGGCCACGATACCGGGCGCGAATCTCCTCCCAGCCTTTTTCGTCCAGGTTGACGATGCCGGCCGGAGGCGGAGGCTCGGGCGGCACAGCGGAGTTCGAGCATGCCGCCGCCAACATCAGCAGCATGAAGCCTGCCAACCGGCGTTGCCCGGTTTTGATTGCCGCCATGAAACCCCCGAGGGCTCGCTCAGATCCGCTTGATGGTGCAGCCGAAGGCCTTAGTTTCGGCGCGTTCCACGGTGGTTCCGGAAAGGACCGCGTCGAGCGCCGGGCGGAATTCCGCGTCACTGGCCTTCTCCGGATTGGTGGTGGGTTGCGCGCTGTTGCCCAGGGCGCCGTGATAGCGCAGCGTCCAGTCGCTGTCGAGCAGGAAGACCTCGGGCGTCACCGAGGCGCCCAGCCGGTCGGCGATCACGCTACCTTCGTCCTTCAGGATGGTGAAGTCCAGCCCGTAAGTCCTCGCGTGCCCGGCGACTTCCGCAGCCGGCTCGGTCTTGTTGGCATTGATGCCCACAATCGCCACACCGCGGCCGGCGTACTCGCGCGCCAGGTTGGCCATCACATGATTGAAAGCATTCGAGTACGGGCACTGGGTGGCGATGAAAATGACCGCCACGGCCTTTTTCCCTTTCAGATCATAGAGAGAGTGTTGGTTGCCGCTGGTGTCCGGCAGCGTGAAGTCCGCCATCTTCTCACCAATTTTGATCTTCGCAGTCGGCAGGTCGCGTGCCGTGCAGGCGCCCCAGATCATGAAAAGTCCCAGCGCTGTGGTCAAAACGGTGATTCTTCTCCATGCATGCATCGTCGCCTCCAGAAAGAGTCTTTGCCCCGCGGAATTTCTATTATAACAAACAGATGCTCGGCTCCGGCCCCGGGTCGCGTCACCAGTTTCTGAAGTCGAGTTTTGCGCAAGGTGGCCGGCGATTCTTGACACTCTACAAAAGTCCGTGCTAAATTTCCTAGTCTTTGCAATTCAATGGCTTACTGCCTGTAAGGCTGACCTGCTCAAATGGGCGAAATACTAAGTCGGCTGGGGCGGCTTTTTGTCCAGAGCACCCCCACCGTTATCTTCGTTTTCCTCCTCCTGATTATCCTCGACCGGCTTTTCTTCCGGCGCCTCGACGAAGTCCTGAAGGAGCGCGAGGAAGCGACCCGCGGCGCTCTGGCGCGCGCCCGCAAAGAGACGGCGACCGCCGAGGCCAAGTGGCAGGAATATGAGTCGGCGTTCCAGGCTGCCCGCCAGGAGGTCTACCGCCAGCGAGAGATTGACCGGCGCGAGGGGCTCGCGGAGCGCGAGAACTCTCTCGAAAAGTCGCGGGAGCAGACGGAATCCTGGCTGAAAGATGCGCGGGGGAAATTATCCGCGCAGGTGGAATCCGCCAAGAAGGAATTGAATCGGGCCAGCCAGGCGCTCGCCCTGGAGATTACGGAAGTAATCCTCGGTGACGGCGGTCCCGCAGAGCGGGACCGGGAATCGAGGGTGTCGCGGTGAAACCATCCGGACGCCGGCCACTGCTGATCCTCTTTCTTGGCGCCTGCCTTGTGGTTTTCGCGGGCGCGGGATTGGCCAACGCGCTGGGCGTTGTTTCCGCGGCGCCGGAAGAGGGCGAAGCCGCGGCGGAAGGCGAAGGGCACGGGCATGAGACAATCTACCGCTGGATCAATTTCGCCCTGCTGGCCGGAGCACTGTTCTATGTCCTGCGCAAACCGATGGCGGCATTTTTCAGCGACCGTTCCGCCTCCATCCGGAAGAGCCTGGAAGAGGGGCGGAAGGCGCTCGAGGCTTCTCAAGCTCAACTGAAGGCCGTTGAGGAGAAGCTGCAGCACCTCGACGCTGAGATTGCGGAGTTCAAGCTCGCTGCGGCGCGCGAAATGGGCGAGGAACGCGAACGCATGCGCCAGGCCACGGCGCAGGAGGCGGAGAAGTTGCTCCAGGCGGCGCGGTCGCAAATGGAAACTGCCGCCAAAGCCGCGCAGCTCGAGCTGAGACTTTATGCCGCGCGCTTGGCCGTGGAGCTTGCCGAGGAGTTGATTCGCCAGCGTCTGGACGACGCCGCGCGCCAACGGCTGGTCAGTCAGTTCCTCGCCAAGCTGGAAGCCGCAAAGACCGAACATTGAAGATGGGAGGCGGGAACGCCGAAGCTCGGCATCCCTGAGTTTCGACCGCCCTAAGGACGAGTTCCGTGGCAATTGCCGTCGCCAACCGATATGCTCGCGCTCTGGCCGATGTCGTGGCCCGCACCGGCGACTACCGCGCGGTGGCCCGCGAGCTGGAGGATTTCGTCACCGTCTACCGTGAAAGCGCCGAGCTGCGCGATCTCTTCGACACGCCGGCCGTTCCTCTCGAAGAAAAGATGAAAGTGCTCGAGGTGATTCTGGCGCGGCTGGGAACTTCGGTGACCTCGGGGAACTTCCTCCGCGTCACCCTGACCAACTATCGAATGAGGGTGTTGGAGAAGATCGTTCAGGCGTTTCAGAGAATCATCAATCAGCGGTTGGGGGTTGTGCAGGTGAAGGTCTCTTCCGCCGAAACTCTGCACGAGGCCGAGCGGCGGGCCGTGGGGACGCGTTTTGAAGAGGTGACGGGAAAACGCGTGGAAGTCGAGTTCCACCAGGAGGCGGAATTACTGGGCGGAATTCTCGCCCAAATCGAAAGCACGGTGTACGACGGCTCCGTCCGCGGCCACCTTCAGCGCATCCGCCAGCGGTTGATGGGCGAATAAGTGCTTTGGGGAACGACTGAAATCCTCGCCGGGGACGGAAGGCGCGCTGTTCCGTGAGGGCGAGGGAGAGGCGAGACGATGCCACAAATCAGGCCGGACGAAATCACCAAGATTATCCGCGAGCAGATTGAAAACTACGACCGCAGCGTGACGGTCAGCGAGGTGGGAACGGTCACCTCGGTCGGCGACGGCGTGGCGCGCATCCACGGGCTCGACAACGTTATGGCGGGCGAGCTGCTCGACCTCCCGCACGAGGTAGCGGGGGTGGCGCTCAATCTCGAAGAAGACCAGGTGAGCGCCGTGCTCTTCGGCGACTACGTCAAGATCCAAGAAGGCGACACGGTCAAGCGGACCAAGCGCATCATCTCGGTGCCGGTGGGCGAGGCGTTGGTGGGCCGCGTGGTGGACGCCCTGGGCCGCCCGACGGATGACAAGGGGCCCATCATGACCGAGCAGTTCAGTCCCATCGAAAGGCTGGCGCCGGGCGTGGTGGACCGCCAGCCGGTCCGCGAGCCGCTGCAGACCGGATTGAAAGCCATCGACTCGATGATTCCCATCGGCCGGGGGCAGCGCGAGCTGATTATCGGTGACCGGCAGACGGGTAAGACCGCCATCGCCCTGGATACGATCATCAATCAGCGCGGCGAGAACGTGATTTGTGTCTACGTCGCCATCGGCCAGAAACGTTCGACCATCGCCCAGGTGATCAAAACGCTCGAAGAATTCGATGCGATGAAATACAGCATCGTGGTGGAGGCGGGCGCTTCCGATCCGGCGCCCATGCAGTACATCGCGCCTTACGCGGGCTGCGCCATGGGCGAATACTTCCGCGACTCGGGACGCCACGCGCTGTGCATCTACGACGACCTTTCGAAGCACGCGGTCTCCTACCGTGAAATCTCTCTGTTGCTGCGCCGGCCACCGGGGCGCGAGGCGTATCCCGGTGACGTTTTCTACCTCCACTCCCGGCTGCTGGAGCGCGCCGCCAAGCTCAACAACGAGTTGGGCGGCGGGTCGCTGACCGCGCTACCCATCATCGAGACGCAGGCGGGTGACGTTTCCGCCTACATCCCCACCAACGTGATTTCCATCACCGACGGCCAGATCATTCTGGAAACCGACCTGTTTCACTCCGGCATCCGGCCCGCCGTCAACGTGGGCCTCTCGGTCTCGCGGGTGGGGGGCAACGCCCAGATCAAGGCGATGAAGCAGGTGGCGGGAACCCTGCGTCTGGAGCTGGCGCAGTACCGCGAGCTCGCCGCCTTTGCGCAGTTCGGCAGCGATCTCGACCGCACCACGCAGGCGCAGCTCAATCGCGGCAAACGGCTGACCGAAATCCTCAAGCAGGACCAATACAAGCCCATGCCCGTGGGGAAGCAGATCGTCACGGTCTTCGCGGGGACGCAGGGCTTCCTCGACGATCTGGCGGTGGAAGATTGTCTGCCCTACGAAGAGGGCCTGGTCAATTTCATGGATTCTTCATATCCCGGCCTGGAAAAGAAGATCAACGAAAAGAAGCAGCTCGATGACGCCCTGCGCGCCGAGGTGCGCAAGGTTCTGGACGAGTTCAAGGCCAAGTTCCTGGCGGACCGCAAGGCGAAGGCGACTTAGGAACAAGACTTCGAATTGGGATCAAAATGGCGAACGTACTCGACATTCGACGGCGCATCCGCTCGGTGAAGAACACGCAGCAAATTACCCGGGCGATGAAGATGGTAGCGGCGGCGCGGCTGCGCCGGGCCCAGGACCGCGTGTTCAACGCCCGGCCGTACGCCAACCAGATGCTGGCGCTGCTGGGGAGTCTGGCGGCGCGGACCGAGCAGCGCGCCCATCCCCTGCTCGCCGAGCGGCCCGTGGAAAAGGTGCTTCTGGTTTTGGTCACGGGAGACAAGGGCCTCTGCGGAGCTTTTAACACCAACCTGATTCGCGCCGCTCAGGACTATCTGACCGAGCATCGCGATCACAAGGTGTCGATGATGGCGGTGGGACGCAAAGGTCGCGATTTCTACCGCAAGCGGCCGGTCGAAATCATCGCCGATTACGTCAACATATTCACCCGGCTCCAATTTTCCCACGCCCGGGAAATCGCCGAGCGGATCATCGGCCTTTACACGCGGCGGGAAGTGGACGCCGTCGATTTCATCTACAACGAGTCGAAGACCGTTCTGACCCAGCGCCTGACGGTGGAGCGGTATCTCCCCATCAGGCCGGTGAAGCCGATTGAGGGTGAGGCCCTGGTGGACTACATTTACGAGGAACCGGCGGCGGAGATTTTCCGCCGCCTCTTGCCGCGCTACGTGGAGATCCAGGTATATCGCGCCTTGCTTGAATCGGCGGCGGCGGAGTTTGCGGCGCGCATGACGGCCATGGACGCCGCAACCAACAATGCCGGGGAAATGATCGACTCCCTGACCCTGCATATGAACCGTGTTCGGCAGGCGGCGATTACCAGGGAAATTATCGAGATTGTGAGCGGCGCCGCCGCCCAATAGAGTTTTGGGACGGGTCCGTCCGGTGACGGACTGCCACACTGACGGAAGGGGATAGCATGGCAGAGAATAACACAGGCAAAGTGGTGGAAATCACTGGTCCGGTCATCGTCGCCGCGTTCGAGCCCGACAAGCTGCCGCCCATCTACAACGCCCTCCGGATTACCTCCGAGGGTTTCGACGTTCCCCAGCCGATCAACGTCATTGCGGAAGTGGAGCAACACATCGGCGAGGGGCGCGTGAAGTGCGTCGCCATGGAGCCCACCGAAGGAATGGTGCGGGGGATGAAGGCCATCGATCTCGGCGGGCCCATCACCGTGCCGGTGGGCAAAGGAACGCTGGGGCGCGTCATGAATGTTATCGGCGAGCCGGTGGACAACCTGGGAGCGATCCAGTGTGAAACGCGCTTTCCTATTCATCGCCATGCCCCCGAACTCGACGAACAGAACACCCGGCTCGAGATGTTCGAGACCGGATTGAAGGTTGTGGACCTGCTCGAGCCTTACTTGAAAGGCGGCAAGACCGGTCTGTTCGGCGGCGCGGGCGTCGGAAAGACCGTCATCATCATGGAGCTCATCAACAACGTGGCCATGAAGCACGGCGGCGTCTCCGTGTTCTCCGGTGTCGGTGAGCGGACACGCGAAGGCAACGACCTGTGGCTGGAAATGCAGGAAGGCGGCGTAATGGTCGCCGGCGACCCGTCGAAATCCAAGGTGGCGCTTATCTACGGCCAGATGACGGAGCCGCCCGGCGCGCGCCTTCGCGTCGGCCTGACGGGACTGACGGTGGCGGAATACTTCCGCGACATCGAAGGCCAGGATGTGCTGCTCTTCATCGACAACATCTTCCGCTTCACGCAGGCGGGCTCGGAAGTCTCGGCGCTGCTGGGCCGCATGCCCTCCGCGGTCGGCTATCAACCCAACCTCTCGACGGAAATGGGTGAATTGCAGGAGCGTATCACGTCAACGCGGAAAGGTTCCATCACTTCCGTGCAGGCCATTTACGTGCCTGCCGACGACCTGACCGATCCGGCGCCGGCGACGACGTTCTCGCACTTGGACGCCACCTCCGTGCTCTCTCGCCAGATCTCCGAGCTGGGCATTTATCCCGCCGTCGACCCGCTGGCTTCCACCTCGCGCGTGCTCGACCCGCGCATCGTGGGCACGGAACACTACAACGTGGCGAGGTCGGTCAAGGCGATCCTCCAGAAATACAAAGACCTCCAGGACATCATCGCCATTCTGGGCATCGACGAGCTTTCCGACGAGGACAAGCTGACGGTGGCGCGGGCGCGCAAGATCCGCAACTTCCTCTCTCAGCCCTTTTTCGTGGCCCAGCAATTCACGGGGTTGGAGGGCAAGTACGTCAAGCTCGAGGATACGATTCGCAGCTTCAAAGAGCTCGTCGAGGGCAAGCACGACGAGGTTCCCGAGCAGGCTTTCTATATGGTCGGAACCATCGAGGAGGCGCTGGAGAAAGCGGAGACCCTCAAGGCGGCGTAATTACGGTCGGGCGATTGGGCGATCAAGTCAACGGAGCGGCACCGTGCGAGCTCCGCTGAAGCCTTGACCCAATGGCCCGATGAAGCAATCACATGGCAGACGCACTACCTACACAACTGCACCTGGAAATTGTGACGCCCGACCACCAAGTGGCGCGGGAATCGGTGAGCGGGGTCAGCATTCCCGGCAAGAACGGGTACCTCGGCATCCTGCCCGGGCACGCCCCGCTGCTCTCCGAGCTCCAGGTGGGGGAGCTCAGCTACGTCCACGAGGGGCTGACCCATCATCTGGCGGTCAGTTGGGGGTTTGCCGAGGTCCTTCCCGACCGGGTGATTATCCTGGCTGAAACCGCGGAGCGCGCCGAGGAGATCGACATCGAGCGTGCCGAACAGGCGAAGCAGCGCGCTGAAGAGCGCCTGAAGAAACTCACCGACCCGGAAATCGATATGGAGCGCGCGCGCGCGGCGCTCGACCGGGCGCTCACGCGCTTGCAAGTATCGCGCCACGCGAAGCAAGAGCTTGCCTGAAAACTCTCCATTTTCATTCGGACGGGTCCAGGCGGACCCCAAGGACATCAGAAGGCGATTAACCGCCCGCGCCGGCGCGGAGTGCTCCGGGGTCACAACCCCGGCTCAAACGGCTGGAAGCCTGCGGACTTTGAGCGTGCGGTTCTTGGTCGGCCCGGCAGGGCGGATTGATTCCGCGGAGGCTGGGAGCGGGTCCTTCGCCATGAACCGCCCCGGGACGCCCTCCACGCCGATTGCTTCTTATTCGGGCGGTGGAAGAGGAGTGGTGATTCCGCTGTACAGCCACAGCCCGACGATCGCGAGCAGCAGAACGACGGATAGCACTCCCAGCGCTCGAATCGGCGTATCGAACTTGTGGACCTTCTTCTCTATGGCAGTCTGCTTTTGGATGGCCTGATCTTCGCGCGCATCGTCCGTCAGGTCGATCCAGCCACTCTCTTGGCTTTCCAGGCGGGAACGATAGATGAGCAGGACGATGAAGGGTATGGTGACCAGGACCCAGACGATGGCAGCCCACACAAGACCACTCATGGTTCACCCCCAGGCGGCTCAGACGTCTTGTCAGTGCGTCAAAGTCTACTTCCCCTTGGTTCTCAAAGCAAGCCACGTGCCAAGGTGAATCGGCCAAGCTGATCCAGTGGATGGGATATAGCCAATTCCTACGGGGCGGATTCGGCGACGACGGCCAGACAGCATAGCCTGGCACGAATTCGGCAAAACCCCTGCCGGTGACGCTGGCTGAAGAGTGCCTCAGGTCTTGAAGTCCTGCAGGACTCGATCCCAAATTCGAATGACTGCCCGTTGAAAGTCCAGCAGATTCTGGGCCACCCAGTAGGTGCTCCACTCGTAGGTCTTGTCCCAGCTCTGCGGCAGGGCCCAGGCCTGCTGGAGCTTCGTCCAGTGGAGGAGTCTTACCTCGTTTGACTTGCCGGAGCTCCCGCGCGGGAGGTCCGCCTTCGCGATATTGAATTCCGGCGGGGGCAAGGTGGGGAGTGGTGTTCCGTAGGTGTATTTCCCTTGCATCACTTGCCGCGCGCATTCCCAGTAGGCGAGGGCCGCGGGAGCCTCCGCGGCGCGACGCTCCGCGCTCCACTTCTCCGGCATCTCCAAGAACTTGGTCGGAGGCTTTTGTTTGAGCCGCATCACGGGACGAATGCAAAGGACCGCGAAGACACCAAGGACCAAGGCGAGCAACAACCAGCCATAATGCCGTTTGGATTTGTACTCGACGACCTTGTCAGCCGCCATGGGGATGCACCTTTCCTGGTGCCATTCTACTTCAGAATGCTGGCTCAGCGAAGGCTTACATGAGCGATTGAACGATGGAGCTTCCGAGGGGTATATCGGCTGTTCTCCACGAAGCTGTTGGGAGGATTTGGGGGCCCGAGCGAGGCTGGCTGAAGAGCGGGGGAGGCCGTGAAGGAGCTTTCTCGCCGGGCGTCTGGCTTGGGTCGGCTTGCCAGCCCCTTCAATTGCCGCGCGGCGGGCGGGGTGTTTCTGCCCTCCCTACTCGTGGTCCGATGGCTAGGGCAAATCCCCCGGCGCTTGCTCCTCCTGCCCATGGCAGGACTCTCGGACCCCGCGCGGGTTAATGGGGAGCGATGTCACCTCGCTCCCCTGGCGTCCTCAGGGCGCGCCGTCTGCGAACAAACGACTATGAACCCCGCCTGCCTTGGACACCGCTCACCTCGTGAAGCCGGGCATGAGAAGCCCTGGAACTCTCTTCGATCGGCAGCAGCAAGTAGCCGACGGCCGAGTCCTTGGTCACGCGGGTAACCACCAGCTCGTACATCTCATCGCCCTGCTTAGTGTAGAAAGTGACCGGCTGTTGCACGCCTTGGTCGCGCACCCACAGGGTCCGGCCCTCGGGAGCGTATCTGATCCAGCCACTGAACCGCTGGTAAAGGACGTTGGTCTTCGTCACCTGCAATGAGATTTCGGGCGCCAATTCGTGCAGGCGCTTCTTAACCACCTCGAAATCCACACGCTCGGGCTCAAGCTCTTCGTTTAGCTCGATGAGTTGCTGCTCGTTCGCGGCCACCCGCCGGCTCAAGCCGTCGAAGTCCTGGCCGGCCTGTCGTTGGACCGCAGTGAGTTCCGACTGAATGCCGGCGAGCTCATTCCGAAGCTGTGCCAAGCGGGCGCGATCCGTTTGCTGCTCGGACTGGAGCTCGCGAATGCGCGCCTCAAGCCCCGCGGCGCGTTCGTCCATCCGATTCTGCACGCGCGACTCGAGCTGGGCGGTCAACTTCTCGGCATACTTCCGCGTGCTGCTCGTGCGTGAGTTCACCTTCTTGTCGAGCTCCGCAAAGCTCTGTTGCAACGCCTGCCAATCGAAGCTCATTTCGCGAAGGCGGGCCTCCGCCGCGGCCATCCGTCCGCCCACCAACTTGACCGATTCAGCCACTTCGGGAATCTGGCTGAGCCGGACGTTTTCTTTGTCGAGGGCGAGGTATCCGTAAGTCGCCACCCCGATCAGGGTGAGCAGCAGAATCGCAAACGCCGCCCACAGCCCCTTGGTTTTCGTCTCCTCGGGCTGGGCGGCTTGCGGTTCCGTGCCCTGGAGTGTCATGTCAGCCCATTTCTTCTCATGGTTGTCGCTCATTTCGACCTCCCGGCACCGCCCCAGGATCGTCTTCCCACTGCGGGGGCGATGCTGTGGTGGAAATTTGATGGGCAATCATCGTGCCAGGTGAAAAGCATCAATAACGGCATTGGTTTTCAAAGCTTTGGCGTTCAACAGGAAGTGTCAACGAGGCGGGATCAAGCGTAGAGATTTCCGGCGGGGCGAAAAAACTACAGAATTCGACTCGATTGAGCGATGGCGATGAAAGATCCACGCGAAGAGCCCGGGCCGCTACAACGCCGGGTTCGCGTCCATCTCGAGAAGGCGCTTCCAGCGGCGGTCGACTTCCCTCTGAATCTCCTCGGTGACCGCGGCGAACTCGTCGCTCGCGAGGTGCGCGAACGCTGAGCCCATGCTGACGAGAAGCTCCTTGACGGGAATCTTCTGCCCGGCCTTCTCCGGGTTGTAGTTGAGCTTGGTCACCCCGTGCTCGATCTCGTACACGGGGAAGAGGCAGCTCTTGACGGCCTTCTCCACGATGCGAAATCCGGTCTTCGGGTCGGCTCCCCAATTCAGCGGGCAGGGAGAGAAGAATCGCCCAAAAACGAAATTCCCCTCGCGGACCATCTTCTGCGCCTTGCGCGCTTTGACGAGCACGTCGCGATAGTTGGATTCGGCGGCGTGGAAGAGATACGGCGCGTGCGTGCCGCGCAGGATTTCGACGATATCTTTGTGATGCTGGAGCTTTCCCTTCTGGTGCGGTCCCAGGTTGGCGTTGGTGAATCGCTGGCCCAGCAGGCCCGTGTAGCAGAGCTGCCCGCCGGTGTTCATATAACCCTTGTTGTCGTATTCGAGGACAATCATCGGATCGTTGCGCAGCGCCGCGCCGATCACCTGGTCCATGCCGATATCGTCCCCGCCGTCGCCGGTGACGACGATGAAGGTGATCTCTTCGTCGAGTTTTCCCTGCCGGCGGAAGCGACGGTACATCTCGATCGCTCCCGTGGCCGTGGAGGTGGCGTTGTGGAAGAGGTTGTGGAAATAGGGGACGCGGAAACTCGTGTTGGGGAATCCCGTGGTCACCACCATCCCGCAGCCGGTGTTGAAGAACAGCACCACATGGCCGTCGATGCCGCGCAGGAACATCTCGAGATTGGAGAAAGTGGCGCACCCCGGGCAGGCCGAGTGCTTCTCGATGCGATGGGGCATCTCGGCGAGTTCCTTGAGATCGATCTTCTCCTTGCCCTCGTTCAGAGTGGTCTCTTCGCGGGTCAGGGGCTTGAGCTTCGGCGCCGGCTTGTAGTCGCTGTCTCCGGCCCAGGCCTGGTAGTAGCCCTTCCAGCGCTTTTCGTGGTCGGGAACGTTGGGGAAGTTGAGCGCCAGGCGGAAGAGGTAATCGGCATCTTCAGGATAGAAGTTCAAGCCGCCTATGCCGTAAGTGCGGCTCAGGATAAGGTTGTTGTTGCCACTGCGCTGCAGCACCGCGCCGATTTCGTTGGCGAAGTAGTTGCCCGCCCCGTACTGCGAAGCACGCTCCGCCACCATGATCCGGTCCGCCGAAAAGAGCGCCTGAAGCAGCGCGTCGGCGGGCCAGGGGCGGAGCACGGTGGGGGTCACCAACTTGACCGGCTTGCCCTCTTTGAGGAGGCGGTCCACCGCGACCTTAGCCGCTTCCGCCGCCGAGTTCAGAACGAACAGCGCAACCTCTCCGTCCGGGTCGCCGTAAACTTCCGCGAAGTTGTACCGCCGGCCGCTGAGCTGCCTGTATTCCTCGAAGATCCCCGGCAGCAGCTTTCGCGCCTTCTCCATCTTCAGCTCGAGCTGGACTTTGGTATTGATCAGGTCGTCGTTCATGTATGGCCCGAAGGTGTGCGGGTGCTTGACGTCGAGCAGCGAGAGACGCTTGGGCGGTTCGGGGCCGACGAACCGCCGCACCGCCTGGCGGTCCTTGAAGACCTGGATGCGGCGGTTGGCGTGGCTGGTGTGGAAGCCGTCGTAGGCCACCAGCGCCGGAAGGCTCACAGCCTCGGCCACTTTGAGGGCGATGATGTTCAAGTCGTACACCGCTTGCACGGTGGGCGCGCAAAAGGTGATCCACCCCCAGCCGAGCGTGGCCACCAGGTCCGAGTGGCCGTTCTTGATGTTCAACGGGGCGTTGACGTCGCGCGTGGCGAGGTTCAGTACGACGGGGAGGCCAAGACCCGCAATCGCGGGAAGCTCTTCCGCCTTCAACAGAAGCCCTTGGGAGGACGTCACATCCACCGCCCGGCCTCCGGCAATCGCCATGCCGGCCACGGTGGAAATCGCCGCCAGTTCCGAGGTGCCCACGACGAAACTCAGGTCGATTTCGCCCTGGGCGTAGGCGCGATTGACGTACTCTCCCACTTCCGATGAGGGCGTTATGGGGTAGTACCCCTCCCCGTCATATCCGATGTCGATGATGGCGT
>DATKYV010000084.1:0-7702 GCA_035528275.1 Terriglobia bacterium
CCAAAGCTGGCGCGGATTGGCGCGGCCCTCGGGGGCCACAGCGCAGGCCTCAAACCAGATGAGCTTGGCGCCACCCGCGCCGAAGCGGCGGTAGCGGCGGATGGTGAGCTCGCCCGGGCGCCCGTCGAGCTCCCCGTCGCAACCTTCCATAGGATGAATGGCGAGTGAGTTGCCGATTCTCCAAGCCTTGCTACCCTCGCCTGCAATCTCCACCGGCCGTGCCAGCCAGCGCTTGATCTCTTCGCGGTCTTCGACGAACGGCAAATCCACTCCCACCCGCTCCGCATCGCGACGCAGGTCATCGAGGGCTTTGTAGGTGAAGTAGCGTTTCGGCATCCCGGGATTTTACTCGACCACGGTGACGGGATACGAGTTCTCGCTCAGTACGCGGTCGCCTTCCTTGAGAGTCAGAACCAGCTCGTAGCCGCCGGGCGCGAGGTCGGCGGGCAAATTGAATCCGAGCCAGGAGAAGTCAGTCACCGAATCCGCCGGGATTGCGTTTTCCGGCTTCGTGGTCCCGACGGCGACTTCCCCTCCCTGCCCGCGCAGACGCGCCTCGCAGATCGCCCCGTGGATTTCCCGATGCTCGTCGTTGACCACCCAGAGACGCGCCGCGGCTCCCGTGCCCACGGCGTCCTCGGGCAGGTTTTTGCCTTTGCCCCAGACGGTTGTTCCAAGATCGGCGCCGATCAGCACCGGCTGGTAAGCCCGCTGCAGCGCATAATAGCCCAGCTTGGGCTTGCGCGCGTAGCTCAACACCGACCAGGTGACCGACGGCCAGCAATCGACGAAGCGAAACTGGAAAAACGATCCGATCTTTTGGTACTTCGCGCGCCGGTAGTGCTCGATGGCGAATTTCAGAAGGTCCGCCTGATATCGCTGGGAGTTTTCGACAAACTCCGGCCAACCCGAACCCATCTCCACCTTGGCCACGTGGAAGGTCTGCTCGTATTGGAAGTCGTGGTAAGCGAGCTTCTGCCAGTCGGGTGGCCAGGCCTCGCCGAACATGGCAACCGTTTCTTCGAGCGAAGGAAACGCCTGCGCGCCGAGTTCGGAGATGATGGGTCCGCCGGGAACCTGCGCGTAGTTGTGGTAGTCGCCTCCGTACCAGCCCTCGTAGTGGTGCTCGGCAAACGCCGAGACCGGCCGCACGGGGCGCGAGGAATCCTCCTGCGCGCCCACCCGCGCCAGAAACGGGTCGAGCACGTTGACGTTGTAAGCCGTCGATTCGTTCTGGCACACCCAGGTGATGATGGAGGGATGGTTATAAAACTGGCGAATCATGTCGCGGAGCTGCCGCGCCGCCTCCTGCATGAAGGCGTCGGTGTGCGTGTAGTCCCACTGCAGCGGAAAATCCTGCCACGCGACGATGCCGGCGCGGTCGAGAGCCTCGTAAAGCTCCTGGCGGTTGACGTGCACGCAGACACGCACGCCGTTGATGTGAGCATCGCGCAGCAGTTTGATGTCTCCGGCGATGCGCTCCGGAGTGTAGCGGGAGAGGTAGAGTTCCGGCACGATATTGGTGCCGCGAATGAAGAATCGCACGCCGTTCAGCCGCCACTCGCCGGTCTGTTCGTCCAATGAAATGCTGCGCACCCCAAAGTCCTCGTCGCGCGCGTCGAGCGCTTCCCCGCCTGCCTCGAGCGTCAGCTTGCAGGTGTAGAGAAACGGCTCGCCCAGGTCCCAGGTCCACCAGAGGCGCGGCTTCTCCATCGGCAGCACCAGCACGGTGGTTGCCGCCGTGGTGGTCATCTCAAGGGTTGTCGAGACTTTCGAGCCGCCCGCTTCGGCGGTGAGGATGTATTGGCCGGGCTTCACGGCGTTGACTTCCGCGGTGATGAAGACCTTGGCGTCGTATCCGGCGTCTTCGTTGTTCCCGGTGGCAAGCTTCCGCTCGTAGAGCACCGGCTGAATCTTCACGTTGCCGAGCCACGCCGCGCGGCGAATCTGGAGCGCAACGCTATTCCAGATTCCCGCCGTGGTCCCATCCTGTCCCGTGGCCTTGTAGACGTTGCCGGGTTTGCAGTCCCAGTGGGAAAGCACACCCTTGATCATCCGCTTGTGGTCAGGCCAGACGGTGCCGGGCTCTTCAAGCGGCGCATCGACGACAACCGCGAGCTGGCTGCGCCCTCGCTTGATCTGCGGCGTCACGTCAAACTCGAACGCCTGAAAATATCCTTCGTGGCGGCCGACGGGAACTCCGTTCAGTTCGACCGCTGCAAAGTAGTCGACCCCGCGGAACACCAGGAAGGCGCGGTCGGCGGGCCCGAGCTTTTCCGCGAAATCGAAGCTACGCTCGAAACGCACGCGACCATTGAAGTTTGCCAGTCCCTCCAAGTTCCAGTTCGAAGGAATCTTCATCGTGCCCGGCGGCGGAAGGTTGGAGGTATCTTCAGCGATCGAACCATCCGGCTTGATCGTGGTGCGCGCAAGAGGGCGATAGTTCCACTCGCCGTCGAGGGAGACCGCAAGCGGGTGTGGCGCGGTCTGCGCATAGGCGCACACCGCGGCCACGAACGATGTCAACAAAAGGAAAATTGCGCGTCGCATGAAAAGCCCCTTTCGGAAGCGAGTCGAGGGAACGTTCGGGGCGCAAGGCACAGAATACTAAACCTTGAAGAGGCTGACGGCGGCGGTCTCGGCCGGGACGCATGGTGCTGAAACTCCCGGCATCACGTCTGGCGGACGAGCTTGCGGGCGCGGCGCAGCGCCGCCTCAATCATCAGGAATTCCCCGACGTTATCCATGGTGAGCATGCCCACCAGTTGGCCTCCGTGCAGGACGGGCAGCGAGCGGCATTCGCAGTCGCGCAAGAGCCCCAGGGCGTGTTCGAGCATGTCGTGAGAGTCCGACATCTGGAAATTCTGCCGCATCACTTCACGGACGGGGACGGCGCTTCCCCGCTGCGGCAAAACCTTCAGCAGGTCGTCGCGAGTCAGGACGCCAAGCACGTGGCCATCGTCGACAACCGGAAAATCCTGCTGCCACCCGGCCAGGATATGCTCGACGGCCGTATCCAGCGTGTCGTCAGGGCGCAAGGAGCGGAAATCCCTCATCATCACGCGCGCCACCGGAATTCCGCCCAGTGAGGAGCGCATCTGGACCATTGCGGCTTCCTGCTCCGCGCCCATCCACACAAAAAGGGCGATGAAAACCAGGAAGGGGTTGGTGAACAGGCCGACGAGTCCAAAGAGAAACGCCATGCCTTGGCCGATGCGCGCCGCGATCTGCGTAGCCCGCGTGTACTCCATGCGCTCGGCCAGGAAGGCGCGCAGCACCCGGCCGCCGTCCATGGGAAAGGCGGGGAGCATGTTGAAGACGACGAGCATGACGTTCACCACCATCAGCTTGTCGAGGAAACCGCCGCCCACCCATCGAACCCTCGCCCACTCCGGCCCCGTCCCGAGCGCGGCGAGGACCACGTAGATGGCGGCGGCGATGACCACGTTCACCGCCGGGCCGGCCAGCGCCACCCAGAACTCCTGGCGCGGGTCCTCGGGCATGCGCTCCAGCCGCGCCAGGCCGCCGATGGGGAGCAACGTGATATCTCGCGTGCGGATGCCGTACTTGCGCGCCGTGAGCGCGTGACCAAACTCGTGCAGGACCACGCAGGCGAAAATCGCCAGGACGAAAATCACGCCCGCCAACGCCGTCGCCACGCTGTGTCCCTGGCTCCAGTGCGCGTACAGGATGAACAGGATGAGCAGCCAGAACGTGGCGTGAACGTAGACGCCGATTCCCGCAAATTCTCCGATTCTCCACGACCAACGCATGCTTTGCCTTCGCCACAGGTAGCCACGCTTGGTGCATTTCCACCCGTGGGCTTTTCCCCATGTTCAAGAACCCACGGTTAATTCCAAGAGCGAATGAGCGGTGGCTACCAGCTCCATTTTAAATTAGCACCGCTTTGGTGCGCCCTGCAAGCACGCGTAGCGCCCCGATTCATCGGCGCGGCGTTCTAGGGCGATTGCTGAACGAACCGCCAACCTGCGGATCATGTCCCCCTTCCACAGGGGGAACCTGCGCCCGCACCAACATTTTGTCCGATCCGGGATTTGCGAAAGCCGTCGCGGGAACGAAGTGTGACTCACCGACGTTTCCCGAGGTGTGAAAAAACACGCAGCGACGCCTCCGATATGGCACACTAGCCCCGCACGCGGCTGAGTTGGCCCAGCCGATCCCCCTGCCATGGCTCGGAAGATTGTCCCGAAGGGGACGCCTCATGGAAATCCGAAAGAAAGACGCGCTTGATTATCACCGGCAGGAGCCCAAGGGAAAGATCGAAGTCGTGGCCACCAAGCCCTGCCGGACGCAGTGGGATTTGAGCCTAGCCTATACCCCCGGCGTCGCGGAACCCTGCCTGGAGATCCGCCGTGATCCGGAAATGGTTTTTGAGTACACGGCGCGGGCGAATCTGGTCGCCGTGGTCACCAACGGCACGCGGGTGCTGGGCTTGGGCAACATCGGGCCGCTGGCAGGAAAACCCGTTATGGAAGGCAAGGCGGTGTTGTTCAAGCGCCTGGCGGATGTTGACGTCTTCGACCTGGAAATCAACTCCGAAGACCCCGATGACGTGATCAAATTCTGCCGGCTTCTCGAGCCTACGGTGGGGGGAATCAACCTCGAGGATATCAAGACGCCCGATTGCTTTTACATCGAGGACACGTTGCGCCAGTCGCTCTCCATCCCGGTGTTCCACGACGATCAGCACGGGACAGCCATCATTTCCGGCGCCGCGCTATTGAACGCCCTGAAGTGTGTCGGCAAGGACCTCGATCGGGTGAAGGTGGTTTTCTGCGGGGCGGGAGCCGCGGGCATCGCCTGCGCGGAGCACTACGTCCGGCTGGGCGTGCTTCGCGAGAACATCATGATGTGCGACGTGGATGGCGTCATCTACGAGGGGCGAAAGAAAGGGATGAATCCTTACAGCGCGCGCTTCGCGGTACAGACACCCAAGCGTACGTTAACGGAGGCGATGGAGGGTGCCGATGTCTTGGTCGGGCTTTCGGTGGGCGGCTGCGTTACGCAGGAGATGGTCCGCAAGATGGCCGAGCGCCCGGTCATCTTCGCCTTGGCGAATCCCGACCCCGAGATTAGCTACCGCGCGGCGCGAGAGGCCCGGCCGGACGCCGTCATTGCCACGGGCCGTTCCGACGATCCCAATCAGGTGAACAACCTGCTAGGTTTTCCCTTCATCTTCCGCGGCGCGCTCGACGTGCGCGCCCGGGCCATTAACGAGGAGATGAAGATTGCGGCCACGCACGCACTTTCCGCACTGGCCAAGGAGGACGTGCCCGATTCGGTCCTGCGCGCCTATGGAGTGGAGCGCCTGCGCTTCGGACCCGAATACATCATACCCAAAGCCTTCGACCCGCGCGTGCTGGTCTGGGTATCGTCGGCGGTGGCCGAAGCGGCGATGAAGAGCGGCGTGGCACGACTACACATCGACCTGGAGAATTATCAGGACCAGCTCCGGCGCCGCCTGGGGCGAACGCACGAGGTGATGCAAAGCGTCCGGCATCGGGCCAAGGCCGCGCCCAAGCGAATCGTCTTCTCCGAGGGCGAGAACCCCAAAATCCTTCGCGCCTGCCACCAGCTTCTGGAAGAGAAGATCGCATTTCCCATTCTGTTGGGACGCCCGCAGGTTATCGAGAGCACACTGCACGATCTGGGGTTCGGCAGGCTGAAGGCTGAGATCATCGAGCCCGCTTGTTCACCGCGCCTGGGGGTATATATCCAGGAGCTCTACCGGCTGCGGCATCGCCACGGAATTACCGAGAGCGAAGCGCACGAGCAGATGCTGAACGCCAACTGCTTCGGCGCCATGATGGTGCACATGGATGACGCCGACGGCTTCGTGGCGGGCGTCAGCCAGCACTACCCCGATACCATCCGCCCGGCGCTGCAGATCATCAAGACCCGCGAAGGTGTGCGCCGTGTCTCGGGCCTCTACGTCATTGCCACCAAGCGGGACGTCTTTTTCTTCGCCGACACCACCGTCAACATCGACCCGACCGCCGAGGACCTGGCGGAGACCGCGCTTCTGGCCGCCGAGGTGGCTCGTGACTTCAATGTTGAGCCGCGCGTGGCCATGATTTCGTTCTCGAACTTCGGGAGCACCAAGCACCCCTTCACCGAAAAGATGCGCAGAGCCACCGAAATCGTCCAACAGCGCGACCCCAATCTGATGGTGGACGGGGAAATGATGGCGGACACCGCCATCACCCCCGAATTGCTCGAAGAGTACAAGTTCTCGAAACTCAAGGGCGCCGCAAACGTCCTGATCTTTCCCGACCTCGAGGCGGCGAACGTCGCCTACAAATTGATGATGCGCATCGGCGGGGCGGAAGCCCTGGGCCCCATCCTCATGGGGATGTCGAAACCCGTGCACGTGCTTCAGCGCGGGGCGGAAGTGGAAGAAGTCGTCAACGTCGCGGCCATCGCCGTCGTACACGCTCAAGCGCGCGCCGTCCAATTGCCGCTGCCCAGCTCGGAGTAGCCAGGCGAAAGGATTCTGGAAAAACGGAGCGAACGTGTCATCCTTCGTCGTCCCGATGTAGTGCATCGGGACGACGAAGGATCTCACCAAAGATGACTCCCCGACGAGGAAGAATCTTTCCCCGACTCGCCGGGGACTCAGAATTATTGTTCTGGCTTCTCCCGGCAGCCGACTAGAGTGAACTTACCTGCTGGTCGGACTCGGGCCCACTTCGGCGCCTTACCCAAAGCCAGTTCGCCAGGGCGATGGCGCCCGTGACGACGATGATCACCAGCTCCGCCCCGCCCATGCGCGTGGCGAGTACGAGGGAGAAGGCAATTCCCAGGAGTGCCAACAAGTTTCCGGCAGGAAGCAGAAACGCCGGTTCGCTCGGCCGCTTCTTGCGCAGGACCGGAATTGCCGCGCACGTCGACGCGTAGGTGAAGAGCCGGGCCACCACCGACAGTGTCAGATTCCACCGGAAGGTTCCCGCCACAGCGAGAACCCAGACCAGCAACGCAAAGAACACAATCGAGACGTGCGGGGTGCGAAATTTCGAGTGCACCGCGGCGAGAAAGCGCGGGAAGTCGCCGCCCTCGGCGAGGGCAAAGGTGAGCCGCGGGTTGTTGACCATCATCGAGCTCAGGTAACCGTACACGGAGACCAGCGCGCCCAAAGCGATCAGCCCCGCGCCAATGGGGCCGAGGAACTCGGCCGCGGCGGCGGCGAGTGGGCGGTCGGTCAGCTCCGGTGCTTTCAGGACGCCGACAACAACCACCTGAATCAAAGTGAAGAGCACGGTGGTGACGGCAAGGGAGGCGAGCAAGGCGAAGGGCGCGTCGCGTCGCGGGTCTTTGGCCTCACCCATGGGGATAAGCGCCGCCTCGAACCCTCCGAAAGCGTAGACGAGAACCAGTACCGCGTCGAGCCACGCGCCGGTGGGCTTTGCGACCTCGGAGGTCAACAGGCTGCCCTGGACAAAGAATATTCCGATGCCGACGAATAGAAAAAGAGGCAGAAGCTTGGCGACGATGAACACATCGCTGAGGCGCGCGCCCGACTTCACACCACGATAGTTCACCACGGCAAGCACGCCGATGAGAAAAGTGAGAATCGCCAGACGCGGCAGCCCGCCGGTTGCGCCGGGCCAGAACTCGGCAAGGTAAATGACGAAGAGGTTGGCGTTGGCCGCCGCGGCGGTCAGGCGAACCAGCCAGGCGAGCC
>DATKYV010000085.1:0-3540 GCA_035528275.1 Terriglobia bacterium
CAGGACAACATCTTCGGCGGGACGGTGCGGCGCATTCTTGCTTCCCAAGAATAGCCTGTGTCAGGGGAAGGGCTGGTTGGTAAGGGGAGAAGTCCTCTACCAGGCTGAGTTTTCGAGACTCGAGTTTGCGCGGACGCAACCGCCAAGTGACCTAAGCATCTCGAAAACTCATTCTCGCCTCGGAGATCGGCACGCCGAGGACTTCAATCCTCTTCAGGTCGCGGGTGCCGAGGCCGATCTGCTCGGCGAGCCGGAGCGTGCTGTCGGAGTTCTCGAAGGGAGGGGTGCCGCGTTCGGCCATGGGATCAAAACCCATCAAGGCGGTTGCAGCCGCGTCGGTGGTGACGCAATTCGTTCCCGCGATCAGCACGCCCGCGTGCACGGGACGGCAGGTTTTCACCCACGGACCTTCTCCACCCGCTACGGTTGAGATTCCGTCAATGATCGCCAGATGGATGGGACGCGCCGCCGCCAAATCGACCGTAACGCGCGGGACGCGATACCGCGGACTGCGTGGAGTGGAAGGACCTTTCTCAGGCAACGATGTTTTGGAAGGCTGGCGGGCGCCGTCGTGGAGCATGAGTCGCGGCCCCTTGGCCACTTTCGATGGCTCGTCAATTCCCGCGCCCACTCCGTAGATGGTCAGGGGCGGAATGCCGAAGGAATTCTTCATGGAGAGCGTGACTCCCGCCGTGCCATGCTCTTTGAGCTTGGCGAGAGAAACGTACACGTCGCAGTCTGTATAGGACCGGTTCACATCGTAGGCTTTGAAAAGCATCCCGCCGCCCGGAACCGTCATCCGCGCGTATTTCCCGCTCGGCCCGGCGTAATTCGTGTTCTCAAAATCCACGCCGGACGCTGCGCTCGTGAAATCGCGGGGATTCCATTCGGCATCGGCGACGAATTCTTCGAAAGATTTCAAGGGGTCCGCGGTGCTCTCGAGGAGCCGGATTCGCCGCGCCCCCGCCTTGCCCAACAGGTAAACCGTCGCGCCCACAACTTCGGGATGAACCCAGGTGGTAAGGTTTACGGACATTCCTCGGATGAGGTTCGTGGGGCTGCCCGTCAGGTTGAGCTTGATGGCCACAGTCTTGCCTTTGACCAGCCGTTCGAGGCCCCCGAGCTGGTCGAACATCGTGGCCAGGGCGGCGCGCACTTCCGGCCCGTAGGTCGGGCACTTGGCGACCGCGACCGGAGCGGTCGGCGCTCCGGCTGAGGCAGGAAGGATTGCCGGAGACAGACAGAGGCCGGCTGCAGCGGCACCGAAGCTTTGGATAAACTCACGGCGATTGATCTGGGCTTTCATCAGAAGCTCCTGCATTCAGGTTTTGGCCTCGAGTCCCCGGCCCTGCATGGTAAGTGAAACGAAGTTCAGAATCAACGCCGCGGCGGCGAACAGACGTCAGGCCGCGTCGATTACTTCAGCGCGCTACGGAGCGCCTCGATGATGGACTGGGTCTCCGCAGGGCGCAACGAAGCGGGAACAAAGTTGAAGGTCTTGCCGGAATTGAGAGTCAGGTGAAACGTGCCGGTGTTCACGCCCAGGACGGTGTTGACGTCGATCTCTTTGATGTCCCCGGGCGAGGCGGAGAAAATTTCCTCGCCTGCCTCCTCATACTTGAGCTTACCACCCTCGACGCTCAGCGTTCCCCTGGGCTTGTTCACATTCTGGAAGATGTCGATCCCTTCTCCCAGGTTCAGAACCTCAAAGCTCCGCGCTCCGACACCGGTTTCTTCAGCGGGCTCGGGCTCCGACTGAGGCGGGGCGGTTGCCTCGGGACTCTCCTTCGCCACCTCAAATGGAAACTCTGTTTCGGAATCGTCGGGATTCACAACAAACAGGCCGGTTGGCCCTGTTGGCGCGTCCTCCGCCAATTTCATGGCGACAGTGATCTCCGTCTCGCTCCCGACTTTCGTCTCCAGTACCCGGATTCCGGGGTTTGAGAAAGCTACGGTTGCACCCTGAGCGAAATTCTTTCCTGTAATCTTCAGCGTTACTTCTGATCCCGGCGAGGCGCGCTGCGGGTCGACGGCAGTGACTTCCGGTCCTTCGGCTTTCGCAGCTGCTTCATCGGCGACAGCCTGGCCACGCGGAGATTCAGGCGGAGTCTTCGCAGCGACAAGGCCAGCTTTCATGCCCGCAGCAGCCGTCGAGGCGGCACGCGGCACCGCCGGCGTCTCAACGCCTCCAAGAATGACAAGCTGCGATTCCGCCACAGGGCCGGCGGAATTGCTCACGTCGAGCCGCATTGCGCCGGAGGGAACTTTCGAACCGATGGCCACGCGCGTCTCGAGCCGCTCGTCGCTCATCCGCTTCGTGGCGAGGACTTGAACCGCCGGATGCGAAAACGAAACATAAACACCGCGGGCGAAGTTGCGCCCGTCGATCTCAAAGGTGACTTCGCTGCCCGCCTGCGCCTGTCCGGGGGTGACCCGTAAGATTTCGGCCGACGCTTCGGGAGCAATCTCTCCATTATCCTGGGGTGAAGGTGCAATCGCCCCCGAACCTCGCGCACCATGGCTGGTCATCGTAAGTCCCAAGCACAGCCCCAGAAGGGACGCGCGCCATCGGACAACGGGGCGACGGATCGTCATGAGAACAAGAATACTCGGGCCGAACATCTGGACGCAAGCCGGAGCAGCTCGAAGGGGGCAGAGAAAGGTCAAGGCAGGTTTGGATGTCCGGGCTCGATCCCGCGCCTCCGCTGATCTTGATAGAGCCGGATCTCGTTCAAGTCATCAAGCCATCAAGCCGATTGACCGCAGAAGAAGCCGAAGTGTAGAATGCGAGCCGCCATTCTGCGGAATGAATCCAGTGCCCGAAACTGCTCCATACGAATAGGATTTCTCGTTGCCTTCATGGAACACGAAGAGGATTTGCAGTTTGACACGCGACGCAGTGACCGCATCTCCTTGTCGATTCCCGTTCAAGTCGTAGGAAGAGACTTAAGCGGCGAAGAATTTCAGGAGAAAGGGCGCACGGTCGTGGTTAGCCGACACGGCGCGACGGTGCTGCTCAACCGATCGCTTGCCGTCGATCAGGAGATCGCCCTCCGCGCCATTCCCACTAACCGTGAAGCTGTGGTGCGCGTGGTGGGTCAGGTCGGCGTTGAGGCCGAAGGGCGCGTCTACGGCATGGCCCTGCTCGAGCCCAACACCAACCTGTGGGACATCTACTTTCCCCCTCGCGACGAGTCCGACAGGGCGGCGGGGCGGGCCCTGCTGGAGTGCGGCGGCTGTCATATACGTCAGGTCGCACTGATGAACGAGCTCGAGGTGCCGGTCTTCGAAGCGAACCGGTCCCTTTCCCGATTCTGCGAACGCTGCAGTCAACAGACATTGTGGGTGGAAACGTTCCACGAAGCCACTCCAGAACGCGCCGTGCAAGCGCCCAAGCCGCCGGAGCCGGGGAAAGAACCGCCGCCCCCGCCGCCTCGAAAGCGCACCAAAGACGAGCGCCGCCACTCGCGCCTCAGGACCCGGTTGAAAGCCTGCGTCCGGCACCCCGGACTCGGTGAGGAGATTCTTTACACGGAAAAC
>DATKYV010000086.1:0-4050 GCA_035528275.1 Terriglobia bacterium
TCGGGACCCTCTCTGAACAAAGTCGTCAAAGCCTTGAACATTTCTGTAACATATTCTTCGCAAAACAAGACGTGCTTGTCGAACGCAACATTTGCCATGTGAGACGTTGTCCCGATTGAGAAGCTATTCTGAGCTTCGAGCAGCAACAACGATCTTTCATAAGCGACCCGGTCGCGAAAAATCTGTAGCAGAGCACCAAACAGAGATCCGATAGCTGGAACAGCCGTCAACGTACGCACTGCGTCCCCCACCGGCAGTAGAATGGCAGCTGCCGCAGAGGCCACAAAAACAACAGCAAGGGCTATGTAGGTGGTCTTAGTGTTCATGTATTTCGGCCCAACTCTTGTTCAGGCCGATCCGCCTAATCCGTCAGTTGACGGACCGAAGATCAGACACCGCCACGATTGCGGTGGAGATACGTTCTCATTATAAGGCCGCACGGCTTGACTTCACTCCCTCGATTCTGCATCCTTCCTCCGCCACTCCGTGAAGCTGACGATCCTCTTCAATCCCGCGGCGGGCCGCGGCAGAGCCCGGCGCATGCTGGGTGACGCGCTCGAAGTCTTGCGCGTGGGCGGCGTGGAGCCGCAGATCCGCGAAAGCCGCGACGCGCGACACCTGGTCGAGCTGGCGCGCCAGGCCGCAAGGGAGAATCCCGATGTGCTGGTCTCCGCCGGTGGCGACGGCACGCATCACGGCGTCCTCAACGGCATCTTCGGGAGCGAGGTCGCCCTCGGGATGATTCCCCTGGGGACCGGAAACATCTTTGCCGCAGGCTTGGGGATTCCCGCCGACCCGCGCTTGGCGGCCGCGATTCTCCTCGCAGGCCGGACGCGCCAGGTGGACGTGGCCCGCGTTGGACCGACGGTTTATGGTTGTGTCGCGGGGGTGGGCTTCGACTCGGTGGTCACACGCTTCGCCAACGAGCGAGTCCGGCGATTGCGCGGCCGCCTGGCTTACGCTTGGGCCATTCTGCGCTGTCTCAGGCGGTTTCGCGCCGAGCCGCTCGAACTACGCTCGGAGGTTCGCGATTTTTCCGGCCCGGTGGTGTTTGCCGTGGTGGGGAACCACTCCACTTACGGAGGCGGTGTAAAGATCGCGCCGCTGGCGCGCATGGACGATGGGTTGCTCGACGTGTGCATCGTCCCGCCCATGCCGCTCCTCGAGCTCTTGCGTTGGATTCCGCGAGCCTACCGAGGTGAGCACCTGGCGCACCCGAGGATCGTCTACTTCCAGGCGAAGCGCGTTTCCCTGGCTTCGCCTTCTCCGTCAGCCGACGGACTGGAGCTCTTCGGCGACGGCGAATTCATCTGTGAATTGCCCGCCACTATCGAGGTGGCGCCGCGCTCGGTAAAGATTGTCGTTCCCGAATAGGCACACGGTTCTCCGCCGCGGCCGAGCGCCGACTTTAGTTTTCTCCTTCTTCCTCAGGGGGAGGCGGGATCTTGAGGTGCAGCACAATTCGGTCGCGCGGATCGATGGGGGTTACGTGGCGGACTTGCGAGGACTCACCGTGAAAGTTGGCCTGGACATCATAGGTGCGCGTGGGTTCCAACCCGGAGAACTGATAACGTCCGTCCTTCTGAGTGTAGGTGGCGTTTTTCTTTCCCGTGGAAACATCGGTCAGGGTAACCGCGGCGCTTTCGATCGGATTGTCGTCTTTGTCGAGGACCGTCCCGGTGACCACGCGGGAGGGCTTCTTGAGGTCCTTGGCCGGAACGATGGGCGCTTCAACGGCAAACGCCAGGGCCAATGTGAAGATGGCGGCCGCGCAAGCCGGTCGAACCCGCGTGCCGCCTGCTGATTTCCCTTGGGACATGAGTCCTCCCGGCGAAAGCGCCACCCGGGACGCTCCGCTACCAGGTTCCTTTCTCTTCTTCATCGTCATCAGATGAGATGAGATCCAATTCCAGGGGGTTCGTGTTGACCACTTCAAGCTCCGCGCCACATTCCGGACAATCCAGCCTCCGGCCTTCCTCAATCTCGTCGCCTTCCACGTCGATGGTGGCCTCACACTCCGGACAGGTGGCCATAACTCACCCCCGCAGACATCTGCGCCTTCGGTATCTTTATGTCTAGTCATTTCATGGGGCGATGTCAAGCGGGTATCGGCGGAGAGAAGGGGATGACGAGATTTCCGCTGGCTTTCCACTTTTCCGCCCAACTGGCCCTTTCCCTTCGCACCCCCAGGGAATACTCTAGGGTTTCGACCACAAGGATTATCGGTGATCACGAGGTGCCAGATGAAAAACGGACATCGGTTCGCGACGCTCGCCGTTCACGCCGGGGAAGCACCCTGCGCGGTGACCGGAGCGCTCGACACGCCCATCTACCAGTCGACCACTTTCGTCTCCGCCGACTCGGACGAGATGGCGGCGGTCTACGGCGAAGAGAAATTCGGATACATGTACACGCGCTACGGCAATCCCACGCTGCGGGCGCTGGAGCAGAAAGTGTCGGCGCTGGAGGGCGGCGAAGCTTCGCTGGCCTTCGCTTCGGGAATGGCGGCGATCTCGTCGGCGATCCTGGGTTACGTCAAGGTCGGAGACCACGTGGTGGCGGCGCGCTCGCTTTACGGCGCGGCCTACAATTTCCTGAACATCAAATTGCCGCGCTTCGGGGCGTCGACGACGTTCGTTCAATCCACGCGCCTTGAAGACTTCGAGAAAGCCATTCAGCCTAACACCCGCCTGATCTATTTCGAATCGCCCAGCAACCCGGTGCTGGAGATTGTGGATATCGCCGCGCTCGCCCGGCTCGGCCGCGAGCGGGGAATCCCCACTGTGATCGACAACACCTTCGCTTCACCCGCTCTCCAGCAGCCCCTCAAGCTGGGCACCACAGTCGTAGTGCATTCGGCCACCAAATACCTGTGCGGCCACGGCGACGCCATGGGAGGCATCGTCGTTGGGCCCGCCGATTACATCGCGGAACTCAGCCGCGAGACCCTGCGTGACTTCGGCGGCGTGATGAGCCCGTTCAATGCCTGGCTCATCCTGCGCGGCATCCGCACGTTGCACCTGCGCATGCCCGCGCACTGCTCGAACGCGCAGAAGATCGCCGAATTTCTCGAAGCGCACTCCAGAGTCGAGCGCGTCAACTATCCCGGGCTGGCCCGGCATCCCGGGCACGAGGTCGCGAAGAAGCAGATGAGCGCTTTCGGCGCCATGCTCAGCTTTGAGGTGAAGGGCGGCTACGAGAGCGCCAAACAAGTGATGGACCGCGTGAAGATCTTCGCCCGCGCCGCCAGCCTGGGCGATACGCGCTCCCTGATCGTCCACTCGGCTTCCACCAGCCACCGCGCCGTGCCCCGCGAACAGCGCCTGGCCGTCGGCATCACCGACGGGCTGGTGCGATTGTCGGTGGGGGTCGAAGCCGCCGAAGACCTCATCGCCGACCTCGAGCAGGCACTGGCGTTTTGACGTCACTCCCCGCGGATGTCCCCACGGGCGGCGTGTGACCAGTGCTCAAATGGATGGACGAAGAAGCCGGGGCAGGTTTTCCCCGAGTCGCTTACTCCGGCCGGTCCACTTCCGCTCGTAGGGATTCGATATCGGGAATGACGACGGTCTTGCCGTCGAGCTTGACGATGCCCTCGGCCTGCAGGCGGCTGAGGTTGCGCGAAACGAGTTCGCGCACGGTGCCGATGTGCGCGGCCAGTTCTTGATTGCTGGACTGCAATGTGAACTCGACGCCGCGTGGTGTCTCCTTCCCTCGCCGCTTGGCCAGCCGCAACAACAGCGTCGCCAGCCGATGGCGCACGGTGGTGAAGGAAAGTTCCTCAATAACCCCGACCAACTTCCGCAGGCGCGACCCGACGACCTTCAAGACTTTGAGGGCCACCTCCGGGTGTTGGAGGCAGAGCGCGCGGAAGTCCTTCTTGCTGACGAAGAGCACCGCGGCTTCGCTCAGCGCCGCCGCTGACGCCGGATAATCTCCGCCGTCAAACACCGGCAACTCGGCCACCGAGCCGCCCGGGCCCTCGACGGTCAGCACCTGCTCGCGCCCGCTGGCGGAAGTCTTGAAAATCTTGACTGCCCCCGCCTCCAC
>DATKYV010000087.1:0-5378 GCA_035528275.1 Terriglobia bacterium
GACCTCGGCCGCGACAGATAGCGCGATGGTGAGCGCATCGAGGTCGACGTCGATGTCCATGTCGGCGTAGGCACCTCGCTTGTCAAAGCCGAAATATTTCCTCCAGGCGTCGAGATCCAGGCGCAGCGCGGGCTCCGGTCCCGAGATCCAATTCAGACCGCGGCCCTCGGCGCGGTACTCGTCGTCATCGCCGCCGCGACGGAGCACGTAGAGATTTCCGTCGGCCTTGTTCTCCCTGTGTGAGAAGTCAATCGATTTCCCACACTTGTAAAAGATGTTGTTGAGCACCTCATTCCATCGCGACGTCCCGCCCCGCGTACCGACGATACGGTCCTCGACCGTCCGTGTTTTCACGCCAGCGTCTTCGCAGTAGCCGAAGAGATTGTGAGCGATGACGTCCTCATCGCTGCCGTCGGTGATGATGCCCCAGCCGCCGTGCGGCGGGATCTTGTACGTGGAGCCGCCCGGGCCCACCGTGACCTTCCAGATGATGTTGTGGTCCAGCATGTTGGGGTCTTGAGAGGCCTCGAGGTAAATGCCGCCGCGCACGGTCTCTTTCAAATCGCCGATGACGTTCCCCGTGACGCGGGTGTTCGAGTTCTGATAGTCGAGCCAGATGCCCGGGGCGTAGCTCAGGTGTCGAATGACGTTTCCGCGCAGCAGGCAGCTCTTCGTCACGTGCAGCTTGATCCCGCCCGACTCCCACATCAGCTCGACGTTCTGCCAGCCGATGCGCTCGATGAGGTTCGATTCGACAAGCGTCTCCACCACGCCCAGCCCCGCCAGCCCGCAAACGCCGGCGTCGGAGATGTGGTTTCGGCGGACGATCATGTAGCCGACCAGGGGAGGCGGCTCGGCGTTCCAGGTCTCGGAGCCGATGTCGAGCCCCACCGAGTTGGCGTGGCGGATCACGCAGTCCTCGATGATCCAGTGATGCCCGCGGTTCGTGGAAACCAGCCCGCGCTGAGGGACCGGAAACCCGTTGGCGGCGTGCTCGAAGGTGATGCCCTTGACGCGGATGTATCCCAGTTCCCGCACGCGCGGCGCGAAGACCTGTTCCTGAATGGCCAATTCAACTGCGTGCTCGGCGGGGTCGGCGTCACCGGGCAGACGAACGTGCAGCGTCATTCCATTGTGTTCGCTCCAAAACGTCCCGTCTTTTCGCGCCAGTTCCCAATAGAGTCCCACCTGTTCCAGCTTCTTCCCGTCCACAAAGACCATGCCCCTTCGCATCAGGTGGCGGCCGAGTTCTTCGGCTGTGGGGCGCAGATACTGGCGGTCCATCATGACGTTGACCAGCCCGAAGGGGTTGTAACCTTCGAAGGGCAACCGGGAGAGATCCAACGCGAAGATTTTCGGCCGGGGCGCATCGGCCGGGAGGCGAAGGGCAAATCCCGTGGAGGGCACCCAGCCTTCCTTCGCCAAGCGCGACCCTTTCACCACGACCGTGGCACCGGGCGCGGCCTCGTAGCTAATCATCTTGTCGGGCCCGGTCCCGCCGCGCGCCGGCGCGACGCGCTCGCGGTAGACGCCCGACATGATCACCCCCCGCTCTCCGGGCTGGAGAATCTCCGCCGCCTTACTGAGGGTGAGGAAAGGCAGCTCCTTCGTTCCTGGGTTTGTATCCGAGGCCTTGGGGTTGCGGTTGTCCACGTAACAGGTTTTCGAGAACTGCAGCGGCTGCTCCCAGGTGACGAACTCACGCCCGTCGGGAAGCAAAGCGGAATCAGCAACCAACGGCGCGAAGGAGGCACTCAAACCTAATAAAGCCAAGAGAATAAATCTTAAGACACGCATAGCGTCCTTCTCCGAATGCACCGACAAGAATCTTTCCCACCATCCTAATCTCGCGTCCAGCGTGTTGCGGCGGCGGCCCCGGTTAATTCTCCCCCACCGATCCGTCCTGACGATAAACTTCAGGGAAACCCGAGTGCTTGTAGCCGAGCCGCTTGACGGCGTCTTCGTTCAATTCCACTCCCAGGCCGGGCTTCTTCGGCAGCTCGACGTAACCGTCGGTCACCTTCTCGATTGGTTCGGTAATCAACGAGGCGCGGTCGGGATTTCCGTACACCATCTCCTGGATGAGGAAGTTTGGAATCGCCGCGTCCAGATGCAGGCAGGCCGTCGTGGAGACCGGACTCAGGGGATTGTGCGGCGCCACGGCCACGTAGTAGGCCTCGGCCATCGCCGCAATCTTCTTCAACTGCGAGATGCCGCCCGCGTGCACCATGTCGGGCTGAATGACATCCGCAATTCCTTTTTCCAGCACCTCGCGGAATCCCCAGAGGGAGAACAGCCTTTCGCCGGTGGCGATGGGGACGGTGGTTTCATCGGCGATTTTCTTCATCGCGTCGGCGTTTTCGGGCAAGGCCGGTTCCTCAATCCAGAGAAGGTGCAACGATTCAAGCTCCTCGGCGAGGGCGGCGGAGACCGACGGGTAGAGGTCGCCGTGCGCGTCGAACATGAGGTCGACGTCGTCGCCGACGGCCTCGCGCGCGGCCTTCAAATGCTCGACCATCTCCTCGATCTTGTGCGGCCCTTCAACCATCTCGTAAGCGCCGCGCGGGCCGGTCTTCAACGCCCGGAATCCCGCCGCCACGCGCTCCTTGGCGCGCGCCGCGGTCTCGGCGGGCGTCTTCCCACCAAAGTGCGTGTAGACACGAATCTTCTCTCGCACCGGTCCGCCCAGGAGTTTCCAGATGGGCTCGCCCAGCAGCTTTCCCTTGATGTCCCAAAGAGCTATGTCGATGCCTCCCAGCGCCGAATTCAGCACCGGGCCGCCGCGGTAGAACGAGAGCCGGTAGATCGCCTGCCACAGGTGTTCGATCATCGTGGGGTCTTTGCCCACCAGAAAGTCGCGCAGGTCTTTCAGCGCGCCCATCACCGATTCCGGCTTGTACTCGAGCGTGGCTTCGCCCAGACCCGTGACGCCTTCGTTGGTTCGCAGACGCACGAAAACGTAGGGTGTGTGCCCCCCGGCTGAGACCGGAATGATTTCGAGGTCGGTAATCCTAATTTTGCCTTGCAGGGATTCCAGCGACGCGGCCGCGGCAGGTGTGGCCGTGGCCGGCGCGGGCCGGGGTCTGGGGATGGGCCCGGCAAGCGACCGCAGGGGAACTCCGGCAGCGACCGCACCCAATCCGGCAAGGAAGTGACGGCGGGATGGCATGAACACCTCCTCCGGAGCCTTCTCGCGGGCTCCAGCTTCAGCTAGTGCCGTTCCAATTTAATGGACCAAGGCTCAAATCCCGAAACGTCTGTTCCATAGCCGGGCTCGCTCTTTACCGAGGCAGGTCCAAATAATTGGAACGGCACTAGCGTCATTCAAGCGCTGCCAAGTCTAATCCGTCAGCCGGTAGGGATGCAATTGAGAATGCCGAAGGTCAGCTTGAATGGCGCGTGGAGTTGTCGAGTCCAGTCTCGGTGTTCCGGCGGATAGGTAACGGGAACCGCCGCGTGTTCCTGGGCCAGTCAAGCGAGGGCTTGCCATCGTGCGTTCCGGAATTGTGAACCGCAGCCTAATCAGGCTATATTGGGTGACGCAACTTTTAAAAGGGAGCTGGAATTTGATGCCACACCGTCAAGCCGGTCCCCCGGCTCGGTTCGCGAACAAACCTCGCAAGAAGCGGTCGCAGCACACCCTTTATCCGGGGTTCGCCTGGGTGGTGTTGCTGACCGCCTGTGGTGCAGTAGCCTTCTCCCACATCCTTGCCCAGGACAAAGACAACCCGCCGATTGGAATCCCGGTCGCTTTCACAGACATTCGTAAAGCAGCGGGAATCACTTTCCAGCAGGACGGCACGGCGACGGAAGACAAGCAGTACATCGAGACCATGGCCAGCGGCCTGGGATGGATTGACTACGACGGCGACGGGCTGATGGACATCTATTTTGTCCAGACGGCGGAGACCGAGTGGTACAAAGCGCCGCGGCCGCTGCGCTCCGCTCTTTACCGCAACAACGGCGACGGGACCTTCACCGACGTCACGGAGAAAGCCGGCGTGGGCGGCGAAGGCCTCTACGGCGAGGGGATCGCCGTGGGCGATTATGATAACGACGGCCATTCCGACCTCTACCTGATGGGCTACGGTCGGGCCATCCTCTACCACAACAACGGCGACGGAACATTCACCGACGTCACCGCAAAGGCGGGCGTCGCCGACCTCGGCCAGTGGTCCACCAGCGCCGGCTGGTTTGACTACGACAAGGACGGCCACCTCGACCTCATGGTCTGCAACTACATCCAGTGGTCGCCAGCCAACAATCTCTGGTGTGGGGAGAAGCGGCCCGGCTATCGCGCCTACTGCCACCCGGATAATTATCAAGGTCAGAGACTGGTCCTCTATCACAACAAGGGTGATGGAACCTTCGAGGACGTGAGCGCCAAGTCCGGTGTTGGGGAGCCGGAGGCGAAAGGGATGGGCCTGGTTCTGGCCGACTTCAACAACGACTCCTGGCCGGACATCTTCATCGCCAACGATACTTGGCCGAATTTTCTCTTCATGAACAACAAGGATGGGACGTTTCGCGACATCTCATTCAGCTCCGGCGTGGCGGCGAGCGAGGACGGAAAATACGAAGCGGGCATGGGCACCGACGCCGCCGACGTGGACGGTGACGGCTGGCTCGACATCTACGTCACCCACCTGGATTTCGAGCTCAACCGCCTGTACCGCAACAATCACGACGAGACCTTCGACGACTACACCTGGCCTTCCGGCCTCGGCAACAAAGCGATCTTCTTGAGCGGCGTGACCATGAAGTTCATCGACTACGACAACGACGGATGGCCGGACATCGTCCAGTCGAACGGCGCCATGCTCGACAACATCCATCTGTACCACAGCGAAGTGGATTACCTCGAGCCCAAGCTGATGTTCCGCAACCTCGGCAAGGGCAAGTACGAGAAAGTGTCGGAATACCTGGGCCCGGACTTCATGCGCCCCACGGCGGGCCGCGGTCTGGCGGCCGCCGACTACGATAACGACGGCGACATGGATTTCGCCGTTCTCAACCGCGGCGATTACCCTCAGGTCTTACGCAATGACGGGGGGAACGCCAACAACTGGCTGGAGGTCAAGCTCATCGGAACCCAATCGGCGCGCGACGGAACCGGTGCCCACCTCAAGCTGGTTTCGGAAGGCGTGACGCAGGTCGACCAGTCGAAAGGCGGCATCGGCTACATGTCAGCCCACGATCAGAGGATTCACTTCGGCCTGGGAAAGCGGAAGACGATCGAGTCGCTGGAGATTACCTGGCTCAGCGGCACGGTCGACAAGCTCACCAACGTTCCCATCAACCAGATCATCACCGTGAAGGAAGGCGCGGGGATCGTTCCCGGCTCATTCCCCAAGATCCCCACCAAGTGATCCGTCCCG
>DATKYV010000088.1:0-3001 GCA_035528275.1 Terriglobia bacterium
CATTCAGATCAACTATCAGTCGATCGGCTCGGGCGGGGGCATTCGCCAAGTCCTGGCCGGAACTGTCGATTTCGGTGCGACGGACGGGCCCATGACCGACGAGCAAATTAGCAAGGCAAAGGGCAAGATTCTGCACTTTCCGACGGTCCTCGGGGCCGTAGTTCCCACGTATAACATTCCTGGCGTGAACGCGGAATTGAAGTTCACCCCGGAAGCGTTGGCGGGAATCTTCCTGGGCAGAATCACGAAGTGGAATGACCCGCAACTGACGGCCCCTAATCCAGAGGTGAGATTGCCCGCAAACGACATCATAGTCGTGCATCGCTCTGACGGCAGTGGCACGACGTACGTCTGGACGGACTATCTCTCCAAAGTCAGCGAAGCGTGGAAGACCAGGGTCGGGAAGGGCACATCGGTCAGGTGGCCCAAGGACCTGGGCGGCAAGGGTAACGAAGGCGTGGCGGGCTTGGTCAAGCAGACGCCGAATTCCATCGGCTACATGGAACTGATCTACGCCATTCAAAACAAGATGCCTTACGGCCAAGTCCGTAATTCCTCGGGGAACTTCGTCAAGGCCGAACTGGCGAGCGTCACGGCGGCAGCCGCAGCCGCCGCCAAGGAGATGCCGGACGATTTCCGGGTTTCCATCACCAACGCTCCCGGAAAGGCCGCTTATCCCATCGCCAGCTTCACCTGGCTGCTGGTTCCCTCACCGATCCAGGACGGCGCGAAGCGCAAGATGATCGTTGGATTCCTGCACTGGATGTTGACAGATGGGCAGAAATACGCGGAGCCGCTGGCCTATGCGCAGCTTCCCAAGGAAGTGGTCAGCAAAGAGATGAAAGCCATTTCCGAGATCAAATAGGATGGCAAGCACAACAACTCTGGTTGGAGGCGCGCCCCGCCCGGGGCGGGCGCGCGCCTTTTTACTTCGTTTACGAAGCGGGGATGAGATCGCGCATCTCATCACCTTGATCTTCGCCTCCGCGATCATACTGATTACCGTTCTGCTGGTCTTCGAGCTTTACCGCAATTCCGCGCTTTCGCGCGAAAAGTTCGGTTGGCAGTTTCTTTTCACTCGCACCTGGGATCCCGTTTTCGAAGAGTTCGGCGCTTTGCCCTTTATCTTCGGCACGGTCGTGACGTCGGCCGTGGGTTTGCTGCTCGCCGTCCCGCTGGGGGTTGGAGCGGCCATCTTTCTGGCGGAGCTGGCTCCCCTGCGCGTTTCCGACGCGTTGACCTTCGTGATCGAGTTGTTGGCCGCGGTCCCGAGCGTCATCTACGGTCTGTTGGCGATCTTCACTCTGGTTCCGCTGCTGCGGAACACCGTGCAACCCTTCCTGAAGCAGACTTTAGGGTTTCTGCCTTTCTTCCAGGGACCGATCTACGGCGTGGGCTTGCTGGCGGCGGGGGTCGTTCTGGCCATCATGATAGTTCCCTTCATCATCTCGATTTCGCGGGAAGTTCTTCTGGCGGTTCCCGTGGAGCAGCGCGAGGCGGCGTTGGCGCTGGGTGCCACGCGCTGGGAATCGACGTGGAAAGTCGTGGTGCCTTACGCGCGCGCGGGCATTCTGGGTTCAATCTTCCTGGCCATGGCACGGGCCCTCGGCGAGACAATGGCCGTGACCATGGTTATCGGGAACGATCCCAGGATCTCCTCGTCACTGTTCGCGCCCGGCTATTCCATTGCCGCCGTCATCGCCAACGAGTTCACCGAGGCCACCGGTGACCTTTACGTTCATGCGCTCATCGAACTCGGGCTGGTGCTCTTCATCCTGACCATTATTCTCAACGGCCTGGCGCGCCTGCTGATCCTGGCGACCCAGCGGAAGGGGACGGCGCATCCATGAACGGTCGTTCGCTGTGGAGAAAGTGCGTCAATGGCGTGATGTTCGGCCTGACGGGACTTTGCACCCTGGTGGCTGTGTCCGTGCTCTTTTTCATTCTTGGCTACCTGGTCTGGAATGGCGGCCGGGCCATCAATTGGGACTTCTTCACGAAGCTGCCGAAACCCGTGGGGGAGACCGGCGGGGGGATGGCCAACGCCATCGTGGGGAGCGCCAAGCTGCTGCTTCTCGCCGCACTGACCGGAGTTCCCATCGGATTCATGGGCGGCGTCTATCTGGCGGAGTTCGGCGGAAAGACATTCTCGTTTCTGGTTCGCTACACCACCGACCTGCTGAACGGCGTGCCCTCCATCGTCATGGGGATCTTCGCCTATACGCTGGTCGTGCTGCCCATGAAACACTTCTCGACTCTGGCGGGAGGGCTGGCGCTCGGCGTGATGATGATTCCCATCGCCGTGCGCAGCACCGAAGAATTTCTCCGCACCGTCCCGCTATCGCTGCGGGAAGGGGCCCTGGCGCTGGGAGCCAGCAAGTGGAAAGCCATCGTCACCGTAGTGATCCCGGCGGCGCTGCGGGGAATCCTGACGGGAATCATCCTCGATTTGGCGCGCGTGGCTGGCGAGACGGCGCCGCTGCTTTTCACCGCCTTCAATAACCGTTTTTGGAGTCCCGGATGGGATCAACCTACCGCATCGCTCCCCGTCATGATCTTCACTTATGCCATCGCACCTTACGAGGACTGGCATCGGCAGGCCTGGGCGGCGGGGCTCGTTCTCCTGGGCCTGGTGCTTTTGGCGAACATTACGGCGCGCGTGGTTTTGTCCCGAAAACTCTCTTCTGTGGCGGGATGAATTATGGACGCTGTCATGAATCCACTTCTTCTGGCGCCGGAGGCTGGCGAAGATCGATCGGAGAAATCGCGGATGACCCATTCGGCGGGACCCGAGCTCAAGCTCCGGGTGATCGATCTGGATTTCTATTACGGCAAAGTTCAGGCCTTATACGCCATCAACCTGGACATTGCGGCAAACCGCACCACAGCGCTCATCGGACCGTCGGGTTGCGGAAAGTCAACCTTCCTGCGCAGCCTGAACCGGATGTACGAGACTGTCCCGCACGCTCGTGCCGAAGGTCAGATTCTCCTCGATAACGAA
>DATKYV010000089.1:0-2488 GCA_035528275.1 Terriglobia bacterium
ATGCGCGAACGGACCGAACACTTGAACGGCACTTTCGCCATTTCTTCCGCCCCTCACAAGGGGACTGTGGTAAGAGTCCGAATCCCTCTCAAAAAACCCGCGGCGCGGCCCGCCGCCGAGAAGGTGAGCTGAAGAATGCCATCCAACAGCCTGGAAAAAAAGATCCGCGTAATGCTTGCCGAAGACCATACCCTGGTGCGCCAGGGCTTCCGGCGGATCCTCGAAGACGATCCGCGCATTGTGGTGGTGGGAGAAGCCAGCACCGGTTTGAAAGCCATCGAGCTCGCCAAGGAGCTCAAACCCGAGATCGTGGTGATGGACCTCGCGATGCCCGAGCTTGGCGGCCTGGAGGCAAGCGCCGAGATTCTCAAGGTCAATCCGGAGACCAAGATTCTGATCCTGAGCATGTATTCCAACGAGGCTTACGTCCGGAGGGCTTTCGAGATAGGCGCGAAGGGCTACATGTTGAAGAACGCCATCGAAGTTGATCTCACCCGCGCGGTCATGGCGCTGGCCGAAGGCGGGGCCTACATGAGCCCGGGAATCTCCAACCTGGTGATCGAAAGCCTGAAGGCGGGCTCGTTCGAGCGTGCCAGCAAGGACCCGTACGAGCGGCTGACCTTGAGAGAGAAGGAAGTCTTACAGCTCATCGCCCAGGGAAAATCCAACAAGGAAATCGCCGTGTTACTCAAGATCAGCGTCAACACGGTGGCCGTGCACCGCGCCCACGTGATGGAAACCCTGGGACTGCACCGCACGGCAGAAATCGTTCTCTACGCCGTGAAGCGCGGCCTGATCGTCACCGAGTAACAGCTCGCCCGGCGGCGTGGCGCTCACTTCGAATAGCAGACGCCGTAGTACCAGCCTGCCGTACTTTCACGCGACCACACGATTTTGCCGAGGGTTTCAACGGGGGGCTGGTTCTCAGCGAAGGGCAGAGTGATGTAGACGTCCTCCCCCACCTGGAACCGCGCGGTGCTCAGGAAGCAGAGGCCCGCCTTGGAAACGTCGCGCGTCTGGGCAATGTTGGAAACGCCCCAGGCGTTTCGAACCCGGATGCGCATGACCAGCCGCAGGCGCCGGACCTTGCGAGTATCCTGGTGCGGCACCGGCTGCTTCGCGGCAGCGATGATTTCCGCGGTCACGGGTTGCTCGCTGGGCTTCCAGCGCGTTGTTTCTCCACACCGGTCGCAATGGCGCGAGATCATGCCGGTGGCCAGCAGGACTTCGTACTGAATGGAGGAAAGGGGACTCTGGGCCGCCTTCTTGCAGGCCGCGCATTCGATCAGCACCTTGGGCTGAACGCCCTCGGCGGGCGGCTCGAAGGCGATGCCCCAGATTTCACTATCCGGGTTGACGGCCTCCACGCCCCACTCCCTTCGGTCGCCGAAGACCTGTTGGAACCCGCCGATGACGCGGAACTCCTCTTCAATGCTGTTCTCCAGGTTCATGATCAGAACGATGTCGTCGGACAGGAGGGAATGCGTAAGGCTGATGCGGGCGCCCTGGCGATTGAAGCTGACGGTTACGGTTTCCTCGGCGAACGATACGCCCGACACGTCATTTCCAATCACACGGATGCGGACTGGAGCGAGGATCCGATCAGTACGACGCCGGGCAATATCATTCATGACGGCACGGGTGAGGAGGGCGGACACGGAGCAAGCGCCACGTCACCGCCCGCTGCCTTCCCAGTCCAGTTCGGCAACTGCTTGGGCATCACCCTCTGCGCCGGCTTATTCCCGGACCAAACCAGAGCTTCGCCTCAGGCGGTGGGATCGGACGATCGCTTCTTGCTCCGACCCTCCTTCGCCGGGGCCTTGGCCGAGTCGCCGGCGGCCTGCGCCTTTTCCTTCGCCAACGTCAGGGCGTCGGTTTCGTCCTTGGCAAAGGTAAAGAATTGGGTCAACTGAACTCCGTCCAGGACTTTCTTCACGTGCTGGTTGATGCTGGAAAGAATCAGCGCCACTCCCGCGTTCTCGGCGCTTGTGCGCGCCCCCGCCAGAAAACCCAACCCGGTCGAGTCGATATAGGGAACCTCGGAAAAATCGAGCACCAGGCTGCGCGCCCCGGCGTCGATCAAATCGGAGACCTTCTGGCGGAGGAAGGGGCCGTCGCTGCCCGCCAGAAATTTCCCGCTCAGGCTGACGATGGGCACTTCGTCGGTAAACCGCACTTCGATTCTCACAGCTCAACCTCTCTTTGAAAAACGCATTTGCCGAAGCTGGCGCGATGACAATTCAGGGTCGCGGGTGAAAAGCCTTGGACAACTCAACCAGAGGCTGCCCCGCCAGGAATACGGCCGCGAGTCAGATTGCCATGCTATGAGACGCGGCGAGTCCTGTCAAGTGCGCCGAGAGTCGCCCGGGGCGCTTCCCTTCCGGTTGTTGGGCCCAGACCTTCTGAGGTCTGCGCAGGGCCACGGGGGTTTGCAGATGGACCGGTGTGCTCAGGCTGCCCGCGGGCGGGCGGCGGGCAGGTCGGCAAT
>DATKYV010000090.1:0-9907 GCA_035528275.1 Terriglobia bacterium
GTACCAGCGCAGAAGGTAGACGGCTCCCGTGCCCGCGCCAAATCCCATGACGATCGTCCAGGTTCCGGCCACGGATTGAAGCACGTAAGACACAGCGCCCCCGAGGACCACGAGGAGCATGGTCGAAATCCTGCCCGCGAGAACGTAGTGCTTCTCATCTTTTTCGCGCGCCAGGAAACGGCGGTAGAGGTCATTAATGATGTAGGACGATCCCCAGTTGAGCTGTGTCGCCACGGTCGACATGTAGGCCCCCGCGAAGCCCGCCAGCATCAAGCCGCGCAGGGCTGCGGGAAGGTAGTCCACCCAGACCTGAATGTAGCCGGCCTCGGCGTCGGCGCCGGGCAGGCTGAGCGAAGGGTAAAGGATCGCGGCGGCCAGTGCGGTAATCACCCATGGCCAGGGCCGCAGCGCGTAGTGCGCGATGTTGAAGAAGAAAGTTGCCCACAGCGAGTTCTTCTCATCTTTGGCGCAGAACATGCGCTGCGCGACGTACCCTCCGCCGCCCGGTTCGGCTCCCGGATACCAGTTCGACCACCAGTTCACGCCCAGGTAGACCAGAAAGGCCATAATCGGCATCCAGGGAGAACTGAGGTCGGGGATGAAAGAGAGGATTGAACCGGTTCCTCCTTCCGCCGCCTGCCGCGCCGCATCGAGGGCGGCAAGCTTTTCCTTCATCGGTCCCAGGCCGCCCACGGCGCCCACAGCGTAGAAAGCCAGAACGATCACCATCACCATGGGCAAAACGAACTGCAGGATGGCCGTCCAGAGAACCCCACGGATGCCGGAGATCGTCGTATAGAGTCCGGTTATAAACAGGCAGACGAGCATCGCTTGAAACTTGGGGAGATCGAGAGTCGTTCCCAGTATCTTGATCATGGCCAGGTTGACCCAGCCGAGAATCAGGCAGTTCATCAACACGCCGAAATAGACGGCGCGGAAGCCGCGCAGGAAGGCGGCGGGTTTGCCGGCGTAGCGGATTTCCACCAACTCCAGGTCAGTGACGATTTCGGCGCGTCGCCACAGGCGGGCGAAGAAGAACACCGTCATCATGCCGTTGAGGAGCAGGCTCCACCAGAGCCAGTTCCCGGCGATGCCCTCCCGCACAACAAGGCCCGTGACCGCCAACGGGGTGTCGGCGGCGAACGTAGTTGCCACCATGGAAGTGCCCGCCAACCACCACGAGGCATCGCGGCCGGAGACGAAGAAATCGGAGGTGCTCTTGCCCGCTTTCTTGCGATAGTAGAGGGCTATGCCAATTATGGCGGCGAAATAAGCGGCGATCACCAACCAGTCCAGAAGTGATAGTTTCATTTCGAAACCGTCCAAGGGGTCATGCCGAAAGAAAGAACCTTTCGTTGACAGAAAAGGGGCGCCAGTATATAGCAAAAGGGGCCACACCGAAAGGCAAAGTCCATCACTCTGGCAGGGCAGGGGACAACAGACGATGAAGACTAATCGAGCAGCCTACTTTCTCCTCATGTTCTGCGCCGCGGTCTCGTTTTGCATGACGCCATCGGCGGCCAGAGGCGAAGCTCGCGTAAGCCCGGACCTCCGTGTAGAGCAACTCAACTCGATCGATGCTGCCGTCGAAGAGGCCATTCAAGCGGGGAAGTGCCCGGGAGCAGTCATCCTGATCGGACATCAGGGCCGAATTGTCTACCGCAAGGCCTTCGGCCACCGTGCCCTGGTGCCTGAGAAGCTCCCCATGACCCTCGACACCATCTTCGATCTGGCCTCGCTTACCAAGGTCGTGGCGACGACGACGGCCGTGATGCAACTGGTGGAGGAGGGGAAGATACGCTTCGAAGATCCAGTTACCGAGTACTGGCCCGAGTTCGAAGCCCACGGCAAGGCGGCTATCACCGTTCAGGAGCTCCTCACCCACTATTCCGGGCTGCGGCCGGATCTGGACCTGGAGCCCGCGTGGGCGGGTTATGACACGGCCATGGCGATGATTCTCGCGGAGGAACCCATTGCCCCGCCCGGGACGCGATTTATCTATAGCGACATCAATTTCGAGACGCTGGGAGAGCTGGTCCGGCGGGTCAGCGGCCAGCCGCTGGATGCTTACTGTGTCGAGCACATCTTCAGGCCGCTGGGGATGAACGATACCGGCTTCAATCCGTCTCCCAGCCTTCACGACAGGATCGCGCCCACGCAGTTCAAGGAAGGAACTTCAGGCGAGATGCTCTGGGGCAAAGTCCACGACCCGACGAGTTTCAACATGGGAGGCGTGGCGGGCCTTGCAGGGCTATTTTCCACCGCGGACGATCTGGCCATCTTCGCCGAGATGCTCCTCAACGGCGGCGAGCGCCATGGCGTGCGGATACTGAGCGAACTCGGCGTGGAGAAGATGACCTCGCCCGAGACGCCGCCCAACAAAATGGCCCTGAGAGGGCTGGGGTGGGATGTCGATTCACCCTATGCTTCCAACCGCGGCGAGTTGTTCCCCCTCGGGTCCTTTGGGCACACGGGCTTCACCGGCACGTCGCTTTGGATCGACCCGATCACCCAGACCTACATCGTTTTCCTCTCCAACCGGGTCCACCCGGACGGAAAAGGGGACGTGACAAGCCTGCGGGCGAGAATCGCGACGGTCGTGGCGGCGGCGCTGGGGCCGGTCTCCGTGGAGAGAATCCGCGCCAGCGGGCGGCCGCTGACGGGCTACTTCGAGTTGCGACGTGCCTTCCGCGTGGAAGGAGCGCGCAACGGCAGGGTGAAGACCGGCGTTGACGTTCTCGAAGCCGAGAAGTTCGCGCCTCTGGCCGGGCGGCGAGTTGGGCTGATTACCAATCAAACGGGCCGCGACGCCCAAGGACGCCGCACCATCGACCTGCTGCACAAGGCTCCGGGAGTGAAACTCCGGGCCATCTTCAGCCCCGAACACGGGCCGCGCGGCACCGCGGATCGCAAGGTGCCTTCCGGCAGAGACCGGGCAACCGGCCTGCGCATTTACAGCCTTTACGGCGAGGTGCGGCGGCCGACGAAGAGAATGCTCAAAGGTCTCGACGCCCTGGTTTTTGACATTCAGGACGCCGGCGCCCGCTTCTACACTTACATCACGACGCTTGGTTACGCCATGGAAGCAGCGGCCGAGAACGGCCTGGACTTTTACGTATTGGACCGGCCCAACCCCATTAACGGGATCGCCGTCGAAGGGCCGATGCTCGACGGCGACTTGATTTCCTTCGTCGGCTATTTCCCCCTCCCCGTTCGTCACGGCATGACGGTGGGCGAACTGGCACAGATGTTTAACCAGGAGAAGGGATTGGGCGTGAAGCTCCACGTCATCAAGATGGAGGGTTGGGAGCGGACCGACTGGTTTGACGAGACGGGACTCCCGTGGGTGAACCCGTCGCCGAACTTGCGCAGTCTCACCGAAGCCACGCTCTATCCCGGCGTGGCAATGGTCGAAGGCGCAAACCTCAGCGTCGGGCGGGGGACCGATCGCCCCTTTGAGCTCCTGGGTGCGCCGTGGATTGACGCGCCGAAGCTGGCCGCGTATCTCAACGAACGGCGTGTGCAGGGAGTCCGGTTTGTGCCCGTCGAATTCAAACCAAACGGCGGTCCCTTTTCGGGCTATGTCTGCCACGGGGTCAGTATCGTGCTGATTGACCGTTGGGCACTCGACGCGCCGGCGTTGGGCGTGGAAATCGCCGCGGCACTCCACCGACTGTTCGCGGGCGAGTTCGACCTCGATAAAACCTTGCCGCTCGTGGGCTCGCGCTGGGTCCTCGAAGCCATCCGCGCCGGTGACGACCCGCAGTCCATTGCGCTGCGCTGGCAGGTCCCGCTCCAGCGATTTCGGAAGCTGCGCGCCAAATACCTGATTTATCCGTAGGCGGAAATCCTCCCTTGAGGCCCCTCTTCGAAGGGTTCGGCATGCGATGTTGGGGCGCCGGCAACCTATTGTTTCTCTCCGGTGCGGGAGAGTGCTATCATTCACAGAGATAGCGAACCGGCGGCTGCCGAGAGGTGGCCGGACGGTTCGGCCGGTCAGACGATTCGAATGGGGGTGTGATGAAGGAAAAGCTTTCAAGAATTTTCATCGCCATCTTCTTGCTCGCGGCCTGGCTGGTAGTGGCCCCAAGTGGTTTCTTTGTCGGACACCTCGCGGCCAAAGACAAGCAGCCCCCGCCCGATCCCAACGATCCCACCTATCGTCTATTCCAGTTGTTGGATACGAAGCGAGGCGGGAAGCTGTCGGAGTTCTATGTCATCGCGGACGTTTACAGCGACGCCAAGTATCCTGACATGCAACAACAGCACATCCTTCGGGCCGAGTACAACAGGGAACGCGGATTCGGAAAACTCAACCTCCACGTGCGCAGCGTGGGGAAGATCAACTCCCGCCAGTTGGAAACCTACACGCCGAAGGAGTTCTACGAATTCGGTCTGGTGGACCTGCAAAGATTCTTGAAGACCGACCCGGGACCGCTGGGAAAGCCCGGGGACGTCTACCTGCGCTCCGAGGATGAGCAGCCACTGCACAGCGCCGAGGTGACCGACGATATTCGGAAAGAGTACGAGGTCTTCCTGACCCAGTACCTGCTGCCCGCGTTGGAGAAGCAATGAGCTGGCACTTCTCAGGAGCAAGTGCCCAACGTGCTGAGGCAAGCTGCTATCCGTCCGGGACGCTATTTGGCCGTTGAAGAGGAGCGGGAGGAAGCGATTCCCCTGCGGGCGGAGCGGGGAGCGGTTTTCTTCGTGGGTTGCCTCTTGGCCGCTGAGCCCGAGCGGCTTTTCTCAATCTTCGCGAGCAGATTCCAGAAGTCGGGCGATTCGTGCCCCAGCCGCCACGGCGCAAACCCTCGCAACCGGTATTCGACCACCAATTCCAATTTCTCGCTGAGACTGCGGTCATCATCGAACCACACCGTGCGGGATGTCGTGCCGTCGCGCATCTGGAACCAGGGAACGCGCCAGCGGTCGTCCCGCTGGACTTGAATGCCCGGCCGCGCCAGCAAGGCACTCAGCTCGGCGTAGCCGAGTGTTCTTGATTGTGTTCCCTCCGTGGTTTTCAACCATTCCCTGCCGTAGAAGGGGAACCCCAACAACAGCTTCTCGCGGGAGACTCGCTTGACGGCGTAGTCGAGGGCCGCCTTCATCCAGGCGTGGCCGGCCACCGGCCCCGGGGGGCCGCTTTGGTTGTGCTGGTCGTAGGCCATCAGCGTCATCAGGTCGGCGATGCGTCCCAGGGCGCGATAGTCATAGGGCGCTCCCCATTCTCCGGTGCGAAATCCTCCGGAAGAGCTGGTGCCCGGAAAGGTGTCGGAAAATCGGGGGACAACGGCAACACTCAGCAGGCGGCCGTCCCGATGCAGCCGCGCTGCCGAGCGCCTTACGAACTGCGTGTACAAGTCCTTGTCCGCGGGGTCGATGAATTCCAGATCGAGTTGCCAACCGACGAAGTTCTCGCGCTCCGCCAGATACGCCATGTAGATGATGGCGCGTTCCTGGGCTTTGGGGTCATGCAGCAGGGCAGTGGCGATTCCCCGGTCGAAGCGCGGATTGATCAGCAGCGGCATGAGCGGCAGGTCCTCGCGCCGGGCGATTTCCAGAACCGCGGGCGGGATCGAGCCTTCGATGACCCCATCCGGACCCACCGTGAAACACTGGGGAGCGAGCACGTTCATCTTCGCGGCATTCTGCTGTAGCGATTCCAGCCCGCGCCCGTCGGGATAGTAGTAGTACATCCCCAGCGGCCGTTGCCCAAAAACCCGCCAGCGCAACTTGCGCACCGCCAGGTCGGGTGCGGACTTGGCGGGAGGCTTCGATTCGGAGTCCGGCTTTTCGGCCGCGCCGAGCCACGCAAGGGTGACCATCACCGCCAGGAGGATCCGCAGCAGACATCGAATTGCCCCGCTCAACCGCGCGCGGCGTGCCTGGCTCGTCAATTTGATTTGCCCTTCCATCGGCTCCAGAGATAGTAAGCGGGGATTCCGGTTCCCATCAAGAACAAACCCCACAGGGAATCGGTTCGCCGCTGCATAAACGTATTCGCGAGCAGCAGGACAGCAAGGACGACGAAGATGGCCGGAACGAGCGGATATCCCCACGTTCGGTAGGGCCGCACGAGGTCGGGACTGCGCCGACGAAGGATGAAAATCCCCGCCGTCACCAGGGCGTAGAAGAGCCATTCCGAAAAGATCACTTTGGTAAAGAGCGCCTCGTAGGTGCCGCTCAGGGCGAAGATGCCCGCGATACAAGCCTGCGCCAAGATCGCCGCGGCCGGGGTGTGAAATTTCGGATGGATGCCCGCAAGGAATTTGGGAAACAACCCGTCGCGCGCCTGGGCGAAGGGTATTCGCGAGCCCGAGAGGATGGAGCCGTTCAGGGTGGCGAAGCTGGAAATCATCACGCCGACCGCAACGAACGAGCCGCCCGCCCCGCCCAGGAAGCGCCGCGCCGCGTCGGCGGCCACGGTGCTGGTCGCCGCCGCTTCGGCCGGAGTCAGCACGTAGAAGTAGGCGAGATTCGTGAGCGCGTACACGCCAATCACCAGCAGCGTGCCCAGGATCAGCGCCCGCGGCACATTGCGCTGCGGATTCTCGACCTCGCCCGCCACCATGTTCAGGTTGTTCCAGCCGTCGTAGGCCCAAAGCGCCGAGACTGTCGCCACTCCAAAGGCTGCCAGAAACCCCGGCCGCGACTCCCACGCCACTGACTGGCGGTAGTGCTCGAATGAGCCGTCGCCGAGCGTAAGCCCCAGGACAACGAGCAGCCCCAGGACAACCAGCTTGGACGCTGTGAAGACCGTCTGCACGGCGCCGCTGCGCCGCACACCGAGCACGTTCAGCACCGAGAGCAACAGTATCAGAATTGCGGAGCCAGCCTGAAGTCCCGTCAGCCGGAAAACCGCATCACCGCTGAGGAGTGGGACCGGAACTTGCAGGATTACCTCGTTCAGCCAGGGAAAGAAGTAGCTGAGGTAGAGAACGAACCCCGTGGCGATGGCGGCAATCGAGGCGGTCTTGGCCACGAAAAAGTACGTCCAACCGTAAAGAAAGCCCGGCAGCGGCCCGTAGGCCCGATTGAGATAAACGTATTCGCCGCCCGCCTCGGGGATCGCCGCACCCAGCTCGGCATAGCCCAGAGCTCCGAACAGGCTCAGGGCGCCGGCGAACACCCACACGACGATCACCAGCCACGGCGTGCCGACGTTTTGGAGCATGATGCTGGGCACCAGGAATATTCCCGTGCCGATCATCGTGCCCGCCACCACCGAAGTGGCGCCGTAGGCGCCCAGTCCTTTGACGAGTTCAGCGCGTTCTGCCATGACAATCAGCCGACTGTCGAACGTTGCATATTATGAGGGTTCGTCGCTACAGCGGCAGATTTCCTTGATCAACCCTCCACCTTTGCCGTCAGGCGACTTGCCACCAACCCCGTCGCGAACGTCACGCAGGCTCCGATGGCGACGTACCACGTCCAGGCCACGGAAGTGAATTTCATGAACCCGATCAGCGCGGCGAGCCCCAGCAGCGCGCCGACCAAAGTCCCGGCGCCGGTGGCGCGCTTGGTGAGAACGCCGAGCAGAAAAATGCCCAGCATGCTGCCATAGGGCACCGAGGCCACGGTGAGCGCCAGCTCCAAGACGCTCTGATGCATCTGCTGAGCGGCGAGGGCAATCAGAATCAAGACGCCGCCCCAGACGAGCGTAACGAAGCGCGAAACTCGCAGGTAGTGCTTGGCGTCGGCCTCGGGCCGCACGAAAGGCTTGTAGAAGTCCACCACCGAACTCGAGGCCAGCGAGTTGAAGGCCGCGCTCAGGTTCGCCATGGCCGCGCCGAGAATAGCCGCCACCACCAGGCCCGCCAGGCCCACGGGCAATTGATGCACGACGAATGTAGGGAAAATCTGGTCGGGGCGGCCGAAGGGCGCCGGGGGAGGGAAGTGGCGGTAATAAGCGAAGAGCACCACGCCCACCACCAAAAAAAGACTGAACTGGAAGAAAACGATGACGCCGCTGGCGATGAGCGCCGCCTGGCTCTGCCGCATGTTCCGTGCCGCGAGCAGCCTCTGCACCACGAGCTGGTCAGTGCCGTGACTGGCGCTGGAAAGAAACGTCCCGCCAATCAGCCCGGTCCAGAAGAGATAGGGTTCGTGCCAGTTGAAGTTGAAATTGAACACCGCCAGTTTGTTCCCCTCGACCATCGCCAGCCGGCTGACCTCGCTCCAGCCGCCCGGGATGGCATGGAGCGCCAGCACCAGCGCCAGTGCCGTCCCGGAAATGTAGATCACCAGTTGAATGACGTCCGTCCAGATGACCGCTGTGAGTCCGCCTCGATAAGTGTAGAAAAGCGTCAGCGCCGTGATGATCAGAACCGAGGTCAGGACGCCGGTATCGAAGATCACCTCGATGACGATGGAGATGGCAAACACGCGCACGCCTTCCGCCAGCGCGCGCGTGACCAGGAAAAGCGCCGCGGTGAAAATCTTCATGCCGCGGCCGAAGCGCTGGTCGATGAGTTGGTAGGCCGTATAAAGCTCGCCGGCGAAGTAGCGCGGGATGAGGATGAAGCTCACGAAGACGCGGGCCACGATGTAGCCCATCACCAATTGCAGAAAACCCATGTTCGAGATGAAGGCGATTCCCGGCGTGCTGATGATGGTGAGGATGCTGGTCTCGGCCGAGACCACCGAAAAGGCGATGGCCCACCAGGGCAGGCGGCGCCCGCCCAGGAAATAATCGTGAATGTTGTGCTGGCTCTTGCCGAAGTGGGCCCCAAAGAGGGTGATGCCGATGAGGTATACAACCACCACCCCGAAGTCGACCCAGCTAAATGCCACGCACGCCCCGAAGCGTTCAGCCTTTAGCTTTCAGCGCTTAGCCAAACGGAGGATGCCGGGTTCTTTGGCTGATAGCTGACTGCTGAAAGCTGACAGCTACTAAATCGCCGCGAGTCTAGCGAAGGGTGCAGGGGGTGTCAAGCCGGCGCGGGAGGGGCTGATCAATGACCATCAGCGATCCTCGATTCCGCTATCGATAGGAGTTCTGGAGCTCCCATGCGAGCGCGCAGATCCGCGCGGATGACTTCGCCTTGCGCGGGCGTGAAATGCTGAACGCCTCGCGAGATGTATCGCAAGTCTTTGGATCCCCACATGCCGCGCATAATCCCGTCGGGTGTGTGGCAATGGGGGCCCAAGAACAAGTGACCCAATTCATGCGCTAACACGTAGCCGAATATCTGGTCGAGAGGAAGACCCTCGTTTTTCGCCAAGTCCTCGACGCGGTCGTAGAAAACGTAAGCGCGGCAGACAGGATCCTCTGCCGAGCACGGCATGGCGAAGCCCAGTGGTTCCAAGCCCGAGGCGACGTGCGCGGCCTTCTGCCGTGTCACGATCGTCATGACGAAATAGCGCGCGGTCATGGGCTGGTCATCAACGCCATCCCTCTCGGCTTTACCCCTGGCGACCGGCCCCTCCAACCAGACTGTCTCGACACCCGCGTGGCGAAAAACTTCCGTCGCCCGCTTTTCCGCGCGCGCCAATCTCCACTCCGGCGTTTGTGCGTAGTTGTATACACGCACGGCGAGTCTCAATTCAGATTGCTCCGATCCCGGCAACCGCTCCTGGCAAAAGCATGGCGTAGCCAAAGTGAAGCCCAAACCCGTCACGAGCAAAGCCCCTAGCCCCCAGCCCCTAATCCCTAGTCCCTGCTTTTTCATGGCGCTCACCTCGTTTCGCGAGATGGCGCCGACTTTGTTTCATGGGGGGAGGTACCTCAATGCATGGGGCGTCAATGCAGGCACAATGTTCGGTCAGAGAGATGACAGCCGGAGGTCAGGCCGTAATGTCTTGAAAAGAAGGGCGTTGCTTGAGGATAGCGAGTCGAGAAAGGCCTTCCATGCCGGCTAATTGAGTGGTAAACTCCTGCCAAAGTGGAGGGCCCGCAGCATGGCCG